>JBCCFC010000108.1:0-17034 GCA_039029935.1 Chloroflexota bacterium | reverse complement strand
GCTCATTCAGTCAATTTTTCCGCGTCACGTTGATGTTGTGGTCAAAGAACTGGGCGTACTGACACCAGAAGAACAGTCTATTATGGCGACGCTCAGTCGCAAATTGGGATTGGGTTTACTGAATTAAAAATTTTTCAGCATTAATATTTCGACATCAAACAATTCAATGTCAAAATAATAGCAAGGAGTTTACTTATGCAAAAAATTCAGACACAGGGTGTCCATCACATCACACTCAACGGCGCAGACCGCCAGACATCCATTGACTTTTGGGAGGGCGTGTTGGGGATGCCGTTTATTTTTGAACAGCCCAATTTGGATGTCCCCGCTGAAAATCACCTCTATTTTGACCCAGGCGATGGGCGGCTGATTACGATCTTCACCAATGAAAACCGCACACCAGACCGGACGCCCAACCCCAATGGCATCGGCAATGTGCATCATCTGGCCTTTAATGTCTCACGCGCCACCTATACACAGGTTGCCAAACGACTCGATGAGCGCGGGATTCATCACAGTGGCGAGAAGGATCGAGGCTTTATGGATTCGATCTATTTTCGTGACCCGCTGGGGCAGCTGATTGAGTTGGCGTCCTATAAGTTTGACCCGCCCGTTGGTGTCACCCATGCCGAGGTGTTGTTGGAGGCGCATTTGATTCGCATTGAACGTATTGATTACAACATCACCGATGCGCATTTGACCAATGCGATTGAACGGTTGACGGTACGGACCACGCGTTCGTTGAGTGAGGATCGTAGCGTACAAAATCCATATCAGTAACCCCAAAAACGTACCTAGATATCGTTCAGTGAATATACCCCGTTTGGGTCTGGCACAAGGTCACGCCAACACCACGTAGCCTTGTTAACAAGGTATAAGGCCATTCCAAAAAATAAATTACCCAATGGTCATCGACAATGGTTTTGAGTTTATCCATTTTGCTGTTATACTATTATAGAAAAATAATTATCTCATTCAGAATCACATTGAGCAGCACATAGAATACTAAAATTCAAATATGCATATATTCATTGTTATGATATTTAACATTATTAGATAATTATTTACGTATACTAGATTGATGATATGTCAAAAGTTAAATTTAGTTCATATTATAATTTTATTCATTCTTATTAAGCCAACACAGCCAACCATTTATGATTACAACTCTGACTCGTCACAAAAACCTAGTCGATAAATTAATTGATAAAAACTCAAAACAAGAAGAAACTTGGCCGTTGACGGCCAAGGGTATAATTGACGTGGGTAAGCGTTTCTACACAGGGTTATTCACCGACATCCGAGGGCAACATCGCCAGACGCTGACAATTGCGGATGGTTCACAGGGTGAGTCGAAAGTGATCAAGACTGCAAAACGCAATCTGGCAATCTCAACCGCTGGATTTATATCTGCAACCATCGGTGCTGTACTCTATCCACCCTTTTATCTCATCGCCATACTCTGTATCATCTATCCTTTTACACGCATGTTTCAAGAAGCCTTTCATACGCTGATACACGAGCGCAAAATAGGCATGAACATGGTGACGGTGGTGACGGTGGTTGGCGCACTGGCGGGTGGTCTATATTGGGGCGCCGCAATGGCTGTATGGTTTGGTCGCATAAGCCGTCTTCTTGCTGCAATGACAGAGGATCACTCGAAAAAGGGGCTTGTCAACCTCTTTGGCAACCAACCACGTTCCCTCTGGATACTGGTTGATGGTGTGGAGGTTGAAGTACCCTTTAATGAGGTGTCTGTGGGTGATGTCGTGGTCATCCATGCGGGGCAAACGATTCCAATTGATGGGACCATTGTCTCTGGCATCGCGTCAATCGACCAACGTGTCTTGACTGGTGAAGCCCAGCCAGTTGAAAAAGGGTTCAATGAGCCAGTCTTTACAGCGACGATGGTTCAGTCAGGCAAAATCCATGTGCGGATGGACAAGGCCGGACAGGAAACAATTGCCGCGCAAATTGGCGATATCCTCAACCAAACGACGGACTACAAATTTGAACTCCAGCAAAAATGGGAGAAAAAAATCAGTTTTTGGGCGATTCCAATGCTACTCATCGGTGGCATCACGTGGCCCATTGTGGGATTCGGCAGTGCCTTGGGCATTCTCTGGTTCTATCCTGGGTTTAGAATGCTGGTGTTTGGCCCAATGAGTTTATTGACGTTTCTCCGTCTGGCTGCGCAACATGGCATACTGATCAAAGACGGGCGTTCGCTGGAAGCATTGATCGATATTGACACAGTGGTCTTTGATAAAACGGGGACACTGACCGCCGAGCAGCCATATGTAAGTCATATCTATACCTATAACAAGCTCTCCAAAGAGGAGATACTCACCTATGCAGTGGCAGCGGAACAGTACCAAACTCATCCCATTGCCCATGCGATTCTGGCGGCGGCGGCGGAACGTGGGTTGTCAGTCATCGAGATTGAGCATGGACAATATGAAGTCGGCTATGGGATCAAAGTCGAGATAAATGGTCACACCATCTGGGTTGGCAGTGACCGCTTTATGGAGATGGAGAATATCTCCCTATCGGATACGATTCGTACACAACAAATATCGAGTCACGAACAGGGGCATTCCTTGGTTTTCGTGGCATTGGATGGCGTGGTCGAAGGGGCGATTGAACTCCAGCCCACGATCCGCCCCGAAGTCAAAGAGATTGTTGACGATTTGAAAGCACGGCATCTGGATGTCATGATCATTTCCGGTGATCACGAGGCCCCCACACGCCAACTCGCCAATGAACTGGGCATCGACCGCTACTTTGCCCAAGTGTTGCCCGAGGGCAAGGCCGATCTGATTGAACAATTGCAAACATCGGGGCGTTCCGTCTGCTTTGTTGGGGATGGCATTAATGACACCATTGCGTTAAAGAAGGCGCATGTGTCCATCTCTCTACGAGGCTCCACAACCATCGCAATGGACACAGCGCAGATTGTCCTGATGGATGAGAGCCTTCAACAGCTACGGTATCTGTTTCAGTTGGTCCAGAAATATGAAAAGAACAGTCAAGAAAACTATCTGATTTCAACCATTCCAAGCTTTCTGGGGATGGCGTGTACATTCTTCTTTGGATGGGGATTTACAACGACAGCCATTGTCGCCCAACTAAGCAAACCGCTGGGCATCTACAACTCCTTGAAGCCTCTGTTTGAACAACAATTTCAACCAGAATAATTCATTTTTTGTAATGGTCAATAACATTGTAAGGGCGTACCCTTGCGGTCGCCCTTGTGTATAAGCCGAGGGCGACCGCAAGGGTACGCCCCAACGACATGGGTGCAAGGTGTTGCTGACTACTACAGAGTAATTCATTTTTTTCATCAATACACAAAAAGGAACTGCAATGAGACTGATTAAACAAAACATGGTAACAGGTCTACTGCTCTTGCTGGTCTTGAGCCTGTCAGCCTGTATCGCTGCACCGTCATCATCTGATGAGGCGGCGGCAACAGAATCACAGGAACAGGCAGCGGAAACCACATTGAATGTGGCGTTACCAAATGACATCAACACGCTCTATGTGCCTGAAACCAATAATCGAATCGTACGCAACGCACTTCAGCAGATGTACAATTCATTGGTCTGGCTGAACAATGATGGTGACCTTGTGCCAGCCTTGGCCGAAAGTTGGGAAGTTTCCGAGGATGGGACAGAGTATACATTTATGCTGCGCCAAGGTGTCACATTCCACAATGGTGAACCATTCAATGCCGAGGCGGTCGTCTTTTCTTGGGAAAACGCACTCGAAGCCTACCGTGGCAATAAGTGGGACGATGCGCAAAGTGTTGAGGCGATTGACGAATTCACGGTCAAGATGACAACCGAAAAACCTGACCCAATTTTCTTGCGTCAGATGGCGGATGAATGGGCCATGATTCCACCCGTTTATTTCGCAGAAGTGGGCGCAGAGGGCTTTGCGGAGAATCCTGTTGGCACAGGTGCATTCCGTTTCGTTGAATGGGTGAAGGGCGATAGTTTGGTGTTGGAAGCCAACCCAGATTATTGGGAAACCGATCTGTCTTTGGCCGATAATCTGGTCTTCCGCATCGTCACCGAGTCGGCCACACGCGTTGCAGGGATACAAACGGGTCAGCTTGACATTGTCTCTCGCCTTTCGGCGGCTGAGGCCGATTCACTACGTGGTGTAGATGGCATTGAGATTGTCGAGTATGCAGTAGATCGTGTCTTTTACATTGGATTTAATAACCGCACAACGGGTGTTGGCACACCCATCGAAAATCAGTTGGTGCGCCAAGCGATGAACTATGCCGTTGATCGCCAAGCCATCGTTGATGCCATTTTTGATGGCAAAGCACGGCTCTCTGCCAGCCTCATCGGACCCAGCAATCTTGGCTTTGATGAGTCACTTACACCGTATCCATATGATCCGGCGAAGGCTACGGAGCTTTTGGCCGAAGCTGGTTATGCAGATGGCTTCACAATTGATTATGTTTGTCCGACAGATGCCTATGACAGCTTCGACCAAGTGTGTGAAGCGATTCAGAGTTATCTTGCTGAGGTTGGCATTGATGCCCAGCTTGAATTGATTCCAAGCAGCGAACACTGGGGGTTGGGTAAACAGTTGCAATATGCCCCTCTCTTTGGCGATGGTTGGTCAGCGGCAGCGGGGGAAGCCTTTGCACGTGTTGATGGCACACTGAGTTCACGTGATACCTATTCGGTGTGGGCTGATGAGGATATCTATGCACTGGTGGATGAAATATTCACAACCGTTGATGATGTGAAACGGGCCGAGTTGTATGGTCAATTGGCTCAACAAACGCATGACGACCCACCGTTTATCTATCTCTATGAACCGATTGCCTTTGAAGCGACTCAAGGCAATATACAGGGCTACAGTCCCCGCGCATCAGAGCAGTTCTATCTGAAAGATGTCGTTATCGGCAGCGGCGAGTAGATGTAGAATCATTTGTGTAAACTTAGGGGCAAATGGGTAGGTCGGTATTCGGTAGGTCAGTAGGTCGGTATTCGGTAGGTCAGTACTCTGGTACTGAATACCGACCTACTGAATACTGACTTACCGATACCCACCAGATAGATCCAAAAATTTGTGAGAAGAGTTCTATTGAGTCAATATCTGTTCATGCGTATCTGGCAGTCGCTTGGCGTATTTCTGGGTGCGGTCATTCTTGTCTTTGCGATGGTTCGTCTCACAGGCGATCCATCCACCTTGATCCTGCCGCGCGACGCCAGTCTTGAGCAGATTGAAGCCTTTCGTGAAGAGATGGGCTATAATCGCCCACTGATTGTTCAGTTTGTCGATTATGCGGCCAACATCCTGCGTGGTGATTTTGGCAATTCACTGCATTACAAAACACCAGCCGTTGCCTTGATTCTTGAACGCATCCCCGCAACCTTACAGCTCGCAACAGCCGCCCTTGTCATCGCCTTGGTCATCGGCTTGCCACTGGGCATTATCGCTGGCGTACGGGCGGGTAGCATTTGGGACACCATTGCGCGGCTTCTTGGCTTAATCGGACAAACCATGCCCAGCTTTTGGCTGGCATTGCTCTTGATTCTCACATTTGCGGTCAATTTACGATGGTTTCCAGCGTTTGGCCGCGATATGGGGCTACAGTCGCTCATCCTGCCAGGGCTGGCGCTCTCATTACGCTCGATGGGGCGGATTGTCCGTCTGACGCGCTCTTCAATCATGGACGAAATCAATCAGGATTACGTGCGCACAGCCTATTCCAAGGGGCTACCCAGAATGACTGTGTATACTCGTCACGTGCTAAAAAATGCGGCCATCCCGTTGCTGAGTGTGCTGAGTGTACAATTTGGCTATCTGTTGAGCGGCTCAATTTATATTGAAGTCATTTTCTCTTGGCCTGGTGTGGGTCAACTCATCGCCGAGGCCATCCACGTGCGCGATTTCCCCTTGATTCAAGCGATTGCTGTCTTTGTCAGCGTTGTCATCATTGGCCTGCACCTCTTAACCGACCTCGCCTACGCATTACTTGATCCAAGGATTCAATATGACTGATGCCCAACGTATGACTGATGCCCAAGAGCAGGACACTATGAACATCCCACAGTCACGTAAAAGACATCGCCTCCGCTGGTTAGACAGTGGTGGCATCATCGGCTTGATCACGGTCATCAGTTTTGTCTTTATTGCCACATTCGCACCGGCACTTGCCCCACACGATCCACTCAAACAAAGTCTGGCCGATAGTAGAACCCCACCGATTTGGCATACCGACGGTGGCTGGGACTATCCGCTGGGAACCGACACATTAGGCCGCGACTTACTCAGTCGAATTATCTATGGCAGTCGTGTCTCACTGACCGTCGGCTTTTTTGGCATGTTGATAGCAACCAGCATTGGTCTTGTCCTTGGCATGATTGCGGGCTATCAGGGTGGACGCTTGGATATGATTATCATGGGCGTGGTCAATATCATCCTATCATTGCCATATCTACTCTTTGTCGTTGTGTTTGCGGCCATTTTTGGGCGCAGTTTATTCAACGTTATTCTCATTTTTGGCATCATTGATGCACCGCTGTTTACACGCCTCACACGTGGCGAGGTTCTGCGACTGCGCAACAGTGTCTATGTCGAAGCGGCCCAAGGTGTTGGTGTCCCCACCAGCCAGATTTTATGGCGACATTTATTGCCCAACCTGATAGGTCCCTTGCTGACGATGGCAACCTTTGAAATGTCGGCCATGATTTTGTATGAAGCGGGACTGGGGTTTCTGGGGTTAAGTGTACCACCGAGTATACCCAGTTGGGGCAATATGCTTGCGGGTGGACGTAAATATCTGACCAATGCGCCTTGGATTGCCACGCTGCCGGGGCTGGCGATTATGATCTGTGCATTGGGGGTCAATTTGATGGGAGATTGGTTACGCAATGTGGCGGATCCAAGGACAAGGGTGCGGTAGCAAAATGACATAGAGATAGATGGTTCTCCCCAATTTACAAAGGCATTCAACGATCTGTTACAATAAGGGCGTTCTCGGCAATGAGGACGTCTTTTTTGATTTGTGACCCAAACATACGACAGCAGATTTAGGCGTGGAACGGATTTTTTGTTGTGCGGGGCTAAAAATCCGTTCCTGCCCCAAATCCGTTGTCGTATAATGAGTAGAGCAAAACTTCGCAGCGAAAGGATAGACAAACAACCTCATGGATTTAACAGCCATTTTTATCAGTGTAGGCACACATGTTGGCAAAAGCATTTTGACGGGTATTGGCGAAAGCACGGGTGGTGAAACCGTCGCGGAGACCAAGGCACGATTGGAGAAAGTATCCAAACGATGGCTGGATATCAACTATGACAAGGCCAAGGATATCTATTGCCAAAACTTGCTGGCCGATTGTGCCACCACACGCATTCTGGGCAAACCAGACCCCGTGCCGATGGACAACATCTTTACGGATGTCTATATCCTGAGTGACCAGTCTGCGCGGCAACGGGTTGATCTGGATGATCTCCATGCGCTTTCCGAGGACCGCTTTGACCGGCTGCATTTGTATATGCATTTGCCCACAGAACGCCGCCAGCAGGAACGGGTGGCGGGGGCAGAACTGGTGGCGCAAGGCGGAAATCTCTTTATTGTCGGCAAACCTGGGGCAGGCAAGACCACGTTTTTGCGCTATTTGACGCTGCAAGCGTTGCGTACACGCCAACCCCCCAACCCAGCGTGGCAGCAAGTCCACATTGAGAAACTGCCCATTTTCATCTCGCTCAAAGAATGGTCTACCAGCGGTCATGCGCGCTTGGAACCCTTTTTGGCGCATCAGTTTGATGTGTGCAATTTTCCCGATGCCGAGGCGTTTATTGAGGCACTGCTGCAGTCGGGCAAGGCGTTGGTGCTTTTTGATGGCTTGGATGAAGTCAATCAGGAGAAAGACCAGCGGCGACAGCTTGTGGAGCTACTCAATGAGTTTGCGCGCAAATATCGTGGCAGTCAGTGTTTGATCACCTGTCGGATTGCGGCCAATGAATATCAGTTTCGTGACTTTCGTGATGTGGAGATGGCTGATTTTACCCGTGACCAGATTCATCAGTATGTCAAAAAGTGGTTTGGCGAAGATGCGCGGGGGGTGGATCGCCACGAAAATTTTGTCAAGGACCTCTATGACGACGCCAACAAGGGGCTGCGTGAACTTTGCTCGTTGCCGTTGTTGCTCTCTATGCTCTGTTTGGCCTATGACAACACGCTCAAATTCCCCAGCCGTCGTGCTGACCTCTATGAGGATGCGCTCGATGCGTTGCTTCGCAAATGGGACAACACCCGCAATATCCGTCGTGACAAAATCTATGATTCCGAGGAGTCCTATCGCATTCTGTCGATCCAATACAAATATGCCCTCTTTAGCCATATTGCCTACCACACCTTTGTCGATGGGGTCTATTTTATTGAGCAGCGGCGTGTGGAGCGTATGATTGTGGACTATCTGTTGCAATTGCCCGATGCCCCTGTGCGTGAGGCCATTGATGCCACCACCATCCTCAAAGCGATTGAGTCACAACATGGCATACTGGTTGAGCGTGCCCATTGCATCTATTCCTTTTCGCATCTCTCCTTTCAGGAATACTTTGCGGCCCGCTATATTGCCAAGCGCGACCGACAGGGTGTGAGTACAGCGATCATTCGCAACCATCTACTGGACAATCGTTGGCGCGAGGTATTTTTGTTGACCGTAAGTCAGCTTGATGTGGCCGATGCGTTTTTTGCGGATATGCAGGAACAGATTGATGAGTTGGTCGTGACACATAAAACGGTCGTGCAGATGATTGCATGGAGCCATCGAAAAACGGCAGCGATTGCAACGGATATGGCGGAAAGGCAGTTGGTTGAATTTCGTGTAATTTATATTTTTATTGCTCTCGCTCTCGCTCGCGCTCTCGATCTCGCTCGCGCTCTCGCTCGCGCTCTCGATCTCGCTCGCGCTCTCGATCTCGCTCGCGCTCTCGATCTCGCTCGCGCTCGCGCTCGCGATCTCGCTCGCGATCTCGCTCGCGCTCTCGATCTCGCTCGCGCTCTCGATCTCGCTCTCGCTTCTCATTATAGCATTCATGTGGGAATCGACTACGCATTGTTTCACGCGCGGTCGGTCGCAGAAATATATAGACTTATAAAAGGATTTAAACAAGTTGTCAAATTTATTCCTGCCTATGCGGACTATTGGCAAAGTCTGTTACAGATGGGTGAAACGCTGGCGCAAGCATCGCCCAACGATGCCCCTTTTGTTGCCCAATTAGCCAAGCTCACACCCCCAGATGATAAACAGCCCCAAAGCGCATGGGGGGACTTTGCCGATGCACTGAACGAGTTGATGCTTCGGGAACGGGACATCGGGCATACATGGGAGCTGAACCAAGCAGAGGTCGATGCGCTCAACAGCTATTTTCGTGCCAGCGAGTTGTTGGTGGAGTGCTTGAAACTGGCGCAAGTTACGGATCGAGAAGCCATCTATGCAGGTATCTTGAGGCCACCAGCGATTGATGATGAGGCAGGAACCGTGATAGAGACAGAGACCGTGATAGAGACAGAGACCGTGATAGAGACAGAAGCAATAACAGAGGGCAGACTCGTTGTCGCAGAGAACGCGCGGCCATCTGGCTTGGGTGAGCGTATATGGGGGATGGTGCAACGGTTGGCTGGGCGCGGATGAAAAAACTGTAGCACAGGCACCCTTGCCTGTGTATCGTAGGTTGGCAACCTGCGCAACAGATTGACAATCTGTTATACTGGCATTGATAGATGATCCACAAGGAGTAATGATGCATATTTTAGTCAATGGTGTACAACTATATTTTGATGTCGAAGGCGCAAGCCTCGTCCCCGATGGTCCCACCATGCGCGAAAAACCAACGATGATTCTGCTACACGGTGGTCCGGGTGGAGATCACACCATCTATAAACCCGGATTTTCGGCCTTCGCTGACATCGCGCAAATCATCTACCTCGATCATCGCGGCAATGGGCGCAGCGAGCATGGTCCACGAGAGTTGTGGACATTGGCGCAGTGGGCCGATGATGTGCGTGAATTCTGCGAGGTTCTTAACATTGCCAAGCCCATCATCTTTGGGGCATCCTTTGGTGGTATGGTTGCGTTGGCCTATGCCACGCGACATCCTGCGCATCTATCCAAGCTCATTCTGGTCAGCAGCGAGGCGGCGGGGGGCATGTATGAGCAGGAACGGGTTGATCTCTTTGCGCGATTGGGTGGCCCAGAGATGGGGGCATTGGCACATCGCCGTTTGATTGAGCAACAGACCGACCCCGCAACGCTCGATGCATGGGTGCGGCTGGCCTTCCCGCTCTACACACGCAATCCCATCGACCCAGAGGTTGCCCAACGTTGGATTCGCAACCCGGATGTGACGGCGTGGTTTACACGCGAAGGGGGCGAGAGACACACCTTTAATCTCTTCCCTGACCTGCACAAGATTCAATGCCCAACGTTGATCATGGGCGGCGAAGATGACCCGATGGTCCCCATCCAGTGTCAGGCCGATATCGCGGCGGCGTTGCCACCCCATTTGGTGCAGTTTGAGCGGTTTGCGGATTGTGGGCATGGGGTGTTTACGGATGCGCCAGAGCGGTCGATGGCGATGATTCGGGATTTTATTCGTGTTTAGTATCGCAGGTTGCCAACCTGCGCAACAGATTGGCAATCTGTTGTACTGGTTACAGGTTCCATGCAAACAAAAACTTATCGCAGATTGCCAGTCTGCAAGAAGGAAGAAGAAATGGTTGATCTATATACTTGGCGAACCCTCAATGGGTTTAAACCGTTGATTCTGGTTGAAGAGTTGGGTATTGACTATACGCTCAAGCCGATTCGGATTGATGGACAGCAAAAGAGCGAGGCATTCCTGCAAATCAACCCCAATGGCCGCATCCCTGCATTGGTGGACCATCTTGCGAATGGTGAGCCTGTCACTGTCTTTGAGTCGGGTGCAATGTTGATTTACTTGGCGGAAAAGGCGGGCCAGTTTCTACCACCCGTTGACCAACCACAGGCACGCGCCAGCGTCATGTCATGGTTGATGTTCCAGATGGGTGGTGTTGGTCCCATCTTTGGGCAGTTGGGGTATGCCCGTCGCTTGGAGGAACCGCCACAGGTGCGCCAACGGTTTGAGAAAGAGGTGATGCGGCTGCATATGGTCATGAATACACAGCTCGGCAAGACCGAGTATCTGGCAGGGGACTACTCGATTGCAGACATGGCGATCTTCCCTTGGACAAGCCGACCGGGGTATGTCAATATGCCGCTGGATGACTTCCCCAACATCAAACGCTGGGAGGATGCGATTGTTGCGCGTCCGGCGGTGCAACGGGCATTGGCAACGCAGTTTGAGTAAGGGCATACGACAGTAGGGGCATATTCTTTTGAAACTTGGACATCGACTCCAACAACTCAATCTCATGATCCCCGATGGCTATGACCATATCTGGGACTGTTGTTGCGATCATGGGCGCTTGGGCATGACATTGTTGCAGCGCAATGCGGCTGAAACCATCCACTTTGTCGATAGCGCACCAAATGTGATGGTTAAATTGGAGACAGCCCTTGCTCAATATTTTCCACACAGCCGTCATCGCTGGCAGGCACACTGTCTGGATGTAACCAAACTTGATTTGGCTGCGTACACGGCCGTAACACAAAAGCAGTTGGTCATCATCGCGGGGGTAGGGGGCGACCGTGTGATTGAGCTGGTCAACGCGATGATGGCGAGACACATCGACTGGTCCATTGACTTTCTGCTCTGTCCTGTGCATCACAATTACAAAGTACGGGAATTACTACGCGCAAATCAATTAGGGCTACTCAACGAAAAGCTGGTCTGTGAAAACAAACGGTTTTACGAACTAATCTATGTCTCGCCCCATGCCACGCAGCCCATTTCAGCGGTTGGCTCGGTGATGTGGGATTTTGCCCGTCAAGAGTGCCATGACTACTTGGTGAACACCATTGCCTATTATCAACGCAAGGTGTCTCATGAGGTTGGGCGTACCGCCTATACGGAAATACTTGAGGCTTATCAACGCTTGCAGATACGACAGCGGATTTAGAGGACCTAACACATGATTCAACCACCAAAGTTCTCCACAAAGCTACACAAAACAAGGCTCACCGACGGCTTCTTTCAGGCACACGAAGAATACAGCCATCTGCGCATTGAGGGTGGGCATTGGGCAGCGGAAAGTGCCGATTCTGTGATGATGTCTCAGGTGCAGCTCCACGAGGCCAGTTTGGATGCCTCAACGCTCTATGCACCCAAGTTGACCGATGTGCGGTTGACACAGTGCAACTTGGCAAACACGACCTGCGAACGCATCATCGCCCATCGAACCGAGTGGCTCACCTGCCAACTCATCGGGCTGAATGTCACGGAAGGTCACTTTCAAAATGTGGTCTTTCGTGATTGTCATTTAGAATGGGCGCGCTTTCGTTTTTGCTCGTTCAAGGCGGTGACGTTTGAAGCCTGTAATCTCAAGCATGCCAACTTCCAAGGGGCAGATTTATCGGGTGTACGTTTCAAACACTGCGACCTGAGCGAGGCGGAGATGTCGCAAGCCAAGCTGGTGGGGACCGATTTTCGCACATCCACGATTGAGGGCATTCGTGTGGGTGCAACCGAGGTGGTCGGTGCGGTGGTGGATCACATGCAGGCGGCGTACATGGCAAGTCTGCTGGGGCTGGTCATCAAGAGCGATGATGAGGTGTAGCGATGTTCTATTTGGAGTTGAAATGGGTCATCTTGGCCGTCTTTGTGATAAGCGTTGGACTGCCCTCGTTGATTGCCTGGCTTGCACGTTGGGGGCAAACACAACAGCCCGCCTTCACGGTGGATCAGGAGACTTTGGAGATTTTAGGCCACGCGCCTTTTGGGTTTATGCTATTGCAACAAGCCAACACTTATTGCGAGGTCAATGCCTATGCTCGCCGTATGCTCAATTTGCAGACACCCACTGGGACACTGCCGGATGAGGATTGGGTGGGGGCGTTGCTGGAAGATCGACAGGCTGTGCGACAGGGGCAATCGCTCCAAGGGCGGTATCGCTTTGTGTCCTTGCCCCACAATCAGTTTGTGCAGTGGTGGGTCTTCCCGCAAGATGCGCAGGTGGATGCGGTCTTTCTGCTTGATGTCACCACACAGCAGCAGATTCGCCAGAACAGCCAACTGCTCTTTAACGGCTTTTCGCATGAACTGCGCACCCCCATCGCCACCATTGCCACACATCTGGAGGTACTAAACGTCCCCGATGTCACGCCTGACATCAAAACGCAATCGGTCCATATCCTCAAGGAGGAAGCGCGGCGCATGGGCAAGCTGGTAGATCAGATGGTGGATTTGGGGCGGTTGGAGGCGATTGAAAGCGTCGAGTTGCGTCCCCTGCATTTGCAAGCCCTGGTGGAGGATACCCTTGCCCAAGCGCGTCCGCTTGCGCACGAAAAGGAATTGACCCTCAATTTGGAGGCCGAGACACCGCTGCCTGTGGTTGTGGGAGATGACCATCGCCTCAAGCAAGTCTTTCTCAATCTGCTCGACAACGCGCTCAAGTATACACCCGCTGGCGGGACCGTTACCGTTTCATTATCAAAAATCGAGGAGGGGGTCCGCTGTGCGGTTGAAGACACGGGTGTGGGCATCCCTGATGAGCATATCGCCTATGTGACGCGCCACTTTTATCGTGTGGATAAGCAGGGCTATGAAGGCAGCGGGTTGGGGCTGGCGATTGTCGATCAGGTGTTACAGAATCACCAGAGCAAGCTCCAGATTGAGAGTTGTGTGCGTGATGAGCGCAGACAGATGGGGAGCAGACAGATGGGGAGCAGACAGATGGGGACACGGGTCTCCTTTATGCTGCCAACGTTATCCAAGGAGTAGAATTGTAGAAGTCCGACTTTTGGCAAAAGTCGGACTTCTATCGTCCAAGGAGACAACAGTATGAACCTATTCGGATTGTGGCAACGCTGGTGGTGGCTGGTGACACTGGTCGGTGCGGTGGCGATTTGGCTGGCCCCGATTGATGGGCAGGTGATGGTGACGACGAGCGACGATACGGGGTGGGTGTGGCCGCAGATTCAGGTCAATCCGTCGCTGCCAGAGGCGGGTGAGACCGTGACGGTGTGGGTGACGGATGTAAAGCCCTGGTCACACGTCATGCTCACGGTCAACGACAGCGCAGCGGGTTGGGTCGAAACAACGGCCAACCCAGCAGAGACATGGACATGGCAGTTTGAGTTTATTGCGCCGGATGTGGCCGATGGACAAGGCTATGCGCTGACCTTTTACCATGACTGTCACACGGGCTGTCAACAACGCACCCAGACGGCCATTGGCCCTTATGCCCCAGATGCTGATAGCCTCAAACAGGTATTGCGCCCCACCAAGTTGGGCTTGGTCTTCCCCAACCCAGAGCGTGACTGGCATGGGCGTCAGGGCTGGGGCGTCGAGTTGACCTATGCGGTGCTGGCCGACGACCCGACGTGGGACATTGACCGCCTTGCGCAGAGGGTGGCCGCACATCACAGCAAGGGGGTGCGCATGTTGATCCGCGTGGACTATGCACCACAGCAGAGCCTCCCCCCTGTTGACGACGAAATTGCATTGAGCCAGTATCTGACCTATCTGCAACGGCTGGCAAATGATGACCGCCTACGTGATGTCTATGGCTACATCATCGGCACCTGCTACAACGAAATCGCCAGCAACCGTCTTTCACCAGAGAGCCTGACCACGCCGGCATGGTATGCACGTGTCTTTAATGGCTATGGGCAGGATGTCACGCATACCGACAATGCCGTGCAGGTAATGCGCGCGGCGAATGACCGCGCACGGCTACTGGTTGGCCCCCTACAGCCCTGGAATGAGGAGCAAAACGGCGACTATCCCTATGCCATCGACGTGCCTTGGCTCAACTACATGAACACGCTTGTCCGCTATCTGGATGAGGCCACGCTTGCGCGACAAACGGCAGGCATTCCCCTCAGTGGACCCGATGGATTTGCTATCCAAGCACCGGGCAACCCCACCGCCCCCGAATTGGGTGAAACCCCGGCGTCGCAGGAACCGCTGCTCGATTTACCCCGTGCCACATGGCAAGGCGCACAGGTTGGCTTTAGCGTCTACCGCGACTGGATCGCCATCATCAACGACTATGAGACCACGCAGAATCTGCCCATCTACATCTCCTCGACCAACACCTACATCCCCAGCCAAGGCATCCCCCCCGCCCAGAACTACCCCGCAGGTTGGCTGACCAACGCGCTGGATGTCGTCAATCAAAACCCGCAGATTGTGGCACTGATTTGGTTTATGGATGATTTGCCGGGGGATGAGCAGTGGCAGTGGTTTAGTTTGCGTCAGGGGTCGGGGCGGTTGATTGAGGCGGCGGGGGAGTTTGAGGGGTTGTTGTTGGAGTGATGTTGGATGGATGCCGATGACCTCCATAGCCCCACCCGCCGAATGAATTCGGCGTCTGTTAGGTGAAGCTCGCTAAAGCGGGCTATTGTGCATGACACAACGTGATGGATTGGCAACTCATTTTCAGTCTAGCCTCACCGTGAACGTGATTCATCACGTTTTGCATAACAGGCTGGGATTTCAATCCTAGCTTTTCAAAATCGGGAACAGATACTATAATCACCAATCAGCAGATGTTGCCAACGATATTAGAGAAATATCCAGAATAATATGCGGTTGATGGTTCAGCAAATCAATTGGTAAAATCGCTCTGGGTTAAAACCGCAGGGCTAATCAACGACGTCCGCTGAAACGGACTTTCAGGTGTAGACAAAAGACTCATTAAAAATCTTATTCAGCACTATATATTTACGACAGTCTGGATTTAAAGGAATGAATGGATGGATGCAATAATAGCAGAAAGATGTTGCATAGAAGTAGAGAAACGAATCTATGAGTGTCGTGAACAACAATCTACATCTCTTGATTTGACTAACTTAAGATTAAGATACCTACCAAATGAGTTGCTTACACTCACACAATTGAAAACGCTCAAATTAGGTAATGAGTACTCGGGTAGCCATCCAAACAAAAATCAACTCAACAATATCCCAGACACCATCGCTAGCTTGCGTCACTTACAACATCTCGATCTCGGTGAAAATCAGCTTGTGGGTCTCCCAGAATCTTTTACCCACTTGCAGCAATTACAAACTGTATGGCTTCAAGGCAATCAAATAAATTCTCTTCCAGACTCTTTCGGCAACCTTTATCAATTACAGACTCTGGTCCTAGCGAACAATCAACTACGTCATCTTCCGGACTCTTTTGGCAACCTCAATCATCTGCAAGTACTACATCTCGAAAACAATCAACTACACCATCTTCCTAGTTCTTTCGGCAACCTTCATAAGATGCATACGGTATATCTTAATAACAATCAACTGTCTTATCTACCTCAATCCTTCGGCAACCTTCGTCAATTACACACGCTACACCTCCATAAAAATCAACTTGACTATCTTCCGGACTCTTTTGGTAATCTTCATCAATTACAAATACTATACATTTGGGACAATAAGCTCCGCTATCTTCCAGACTCTTTCGGCAGCCTTCATCAACTACAAGAATTATCTTTATCTAATAATCGGCTAAACCATCTACCCGATACTTTCGATCAACTTGCCCACTTATATGTATTAGAACTCGATAACAATGAACTGGTTGATCTCCCTGACTCTTTTGGCAACCTTCACCAATTACAAGAACTGGCACTATATCTAAACCGATTGAGTCATCTCCCTAACTCCTTCGGTAACCTTCGTCAATTGCATAGACTTTGGCTAAGTGAAAACCAACTGCTCCATCCCCCTCAAGAAATCGCGGAACAAGGCATTCAGGCAATCCGCAACTATTTCATCGAGTACAAAACACAGACAGATAGGCTTTATGAACTCAAGCTACTGTTAGTCGGTATAGTGCCCCCCATTGTCAAGACCAAAAACTGACGAAAATAAGAACCTGTCCAAACCGGAAACTTACCATGAGGGAGGG
>JBCCFC010000107.1:0-17084 GCA_039029935.1 Chloroflexota bacterium | reverse complement strand
GTTCCTCTTCCGCAGTTTCTTCTACAACAGGTTCATCCTCAACAAGTGCTTCGCCTTCTTCAACCTCAGACGAGACCTCATCTGAGACCTCAGACGAAACCTCATCTGAGACCTCTTCCTTTCCTTCCTGATCTTCCTGTTGACCAGAATCCCCAGCTACCTCTTCAACGACTGTATCATGCTCAGATGCCGCAACTTCTTTGGCAAGAGCCTCTTTCTCCGCTTCTGGTCCTTCGTGCTGATTTGGAGCCTCAACCACCTCCACAACAGCAATCTCTTCTTTCTCTTCCGACTCTTCTTGTTGACGTGTCCCCGCTAGTTGCCAATACCCGTAAGCCGAGTACGCAATGGCATAGGTGTTCACAACCGTCAACGCAAAGAGTGTCGGAATCGACAGATTAAAGGCGACCTCAGCATAGATGCCCGTGAGCTTGATAAGATAGGCCACGAGATAGATGCCAAAGTAGTAGTAGTTGATGACACCGCCTGCAAAATGTGGATCTACAGGTGGGAAGGTAGGGCTACGCAGGATGCCGTTGAGGAAGGCGAATTCCATAAACTTTTCGCCGCCAAACCAAGGCTGCCAGATGTCAGGGTTGAGTGTGCGTATCCACACAAAGAAGAGATAGGCAGAGACAAAGATCAATTCGCCGATGATCAGGAAGCCTGCATTTTTCCATGCAAAGCGACCGATTTCACCGCCACGTTGACGTAGTATTAGGAAGCTGACTGCGGCCAAAAGGACGACCGTCAACCACGAGTAGACAACCGTGTTCTGTAAAATACCCACACTGGTGAGTAACCACAACAACCAGCCACCGAGCAGCCACCCCAGTGTACGGCTAAAGAGATAGCCTCTGTCTCGCATTCGGTTGAACAACACAAAGCTAATCGGCCATGTCACCCAGCCAATGATAGCAACAACCAGCCACCACCAGCCAACAGCATAGTCGGGGGCTTCGCTGGCGGCACGGTTCCAGCGATAGTTATCGACCACAGGCAATTCCGACAGCGGTTGGTCGAGCAGTAATTTCTCCGGTGTTTTTTCCTCTTCGGTTTGTGGACTCTCTTCGCCCGTCAACGAACCAATAACATTGTTGATTAAACCACTTTTCTCGCTCTCCTGCGAGCTGCCCAACCCCAAGGCATTGAGGAACGGACTCAGCGGCGAGTCTTGCCCGCGATACCAAGGGATGGCTTGTTCCCACGTCCCCACAAAGATGGCATCATACTCGGCATCGGTGAGGTCACGCACCTTGCGGAAAATTGTCACCTGTGGGTGGTCATAAAGGCTCCAACTTTCGTCTGCCTCTCGATCCTGGAATACATAATCAAAGAGTTGTGGTGGCGAAGTCTGGTCGAGCGCAAGCTCAAAGCCAAGGTCACCATTCCACATCGACTCATAATAGAGCGTTGTCATGGGGTAACGTTCGGGCAGTTCATCCACGCTGTCATAGATGCGCTTGGAACTGTAGGCCACATAGTCTGCTTCACGCAGCTTGGCCTTCATGATTTCATATTTTTCGGGCGTATCCTCTTCATAGGGACTCCAGTCGATATTACGCAGCCCTGTTGACCCCAAGTCCATTCCCGGTTCATTGGGGATTGATTTGGGCAGTGGATCATCCCACAGTTCCCACAAAATTAACGAGCCACTTGGTACATTTTCATAGACCCAGCGACTGGAGGAAATCCATGTGTGTTCTTTGTTATAAACGCCATTGACATAGGCCGTTGACCAGAACAACCCGCCGACAATGGCGACAATGGCAAAGAGAACGGCGACCGCTCGTGATACCCACCACAGCGGATTCGGTTTATCTGCATCACCTTTGGCGTCGGTCCATAACTGCCAAATCATGCCCACGCCCAGAATGCTAAAGAAGGGCAATAACGGCAACATGTAACGGTTAAACTTGGCGAGGAATGCACCTGTCAGCCCAAAGTAGGCGATGATCCAGCTCCAGATGACAATGTTGTAGAGTTGATATTTGGTGAGAATCGGTTTGGCGTTTTCTTGGTTATTGCCTCGACCTGTGAAGAGCGAAGCTACGAGCGTTGCCAAACTAGTTAGCAAGTCCACCAGCGAAAAGAGCATTCCAATGGCGATGACCACGCCTAACGGCCAGCCCAGCCCCCAGTTGAATTGTTGTTCGAGGAAATAGATGTAAGGCGTTGTGTTGCGATATTGCCGCGTAAAAGGCATATCAGCCACGCCACGCACCATCCGCCCCTGCTCGACCAACGTAGCTTGGGCAAAGTTCTCCCAATCCAGAATGGCATAGGGGCTGGTGACAAAGAAGATCGCTCCAGCCAGAATCAAGGTCAGTGGGATGCTCAGGAGTGTGATCAGTTGTTTGCGGCCATCGGGCAGAATACCGCTCTTGCGTTGGTCAGCCCAATCACGCCAGAGGATGACAATGGCAGCGACGATGGGGACACCGAGAATTGGCAAGGCACTAAACTTAGACGCAATCGCCAACCCTGCCCCCAGCCCGGCGATGATGGCAGCGCGCCATGTCCGTTCCTTGACCATCAGCACTGCACCGATAACGGCCATCACCGTAAAGGTTGTACTCGCAGGGTCCATCGCAAAGAAATGGCTCAATTGGACCGCCTGCGCCGTGAATGCATAGAGCGCGGCGGCGACAAGACCTGCGACGCGGCCAAACATCACCCGCCCAAGCGCAAACATGAGCAGAATGGTCAACGTATCCAGCAGCGCAATTGTAAAACGTCCAGCGATGGTGATGCTCCAGCAATCGCGATTGGCGGTTTCTATGATACGCATCCCAGCTTCGGAGATACCGAAGCGTTCGGCATAGGGCTGGATTGTGGGCGCAAGGAGATGCCAAGATTCACCCATCAGCACACCGAGATAGAGTGGGAAATGACCATAGGTAAAGCTCCGGCGCCGATCATTGGCAATGTCCCAAAGCGGGTTGAGCGGGCTTTGTTTGGGTTCCCAGAATTCGTCCCAACTGGCGGGCATGTTGATGGTTGGGGCATAGAAACAGGCTGTGCTGCGTTCATCGGGATGGCTACCGATGCCGCTGGTCATGTTCACATCCCAGAGACGTAGCGTTAGCCCAGAAAGTACAATGATTAACAGTAAAAAATTGACAAGTCTTTGCATCAAATAGTCCTATAGTTGATTGGGATCGATGCCCAGCACACGTAATTGCTCTTCATAGCGGTTGACGCGTTCTAACAGTTGCACATTACGTTGCGCTTCTATTTCTGCACGAAGGCGTTCTTGCTCCGCACGCCGATATTCTTGGTTAGCACGTGCGCGCTCTCGTTGATAGTCGGTTTCAATGTAGCCTTGATAGACAGGATCATTGGCAAGTTGGATAAACGGACGTGGGTTGTATAAATCGCTGATACGGAACTGAAAGCCCGGCAGCACACCAGATGCAATCACATCGCCACCGTGTGTGCGTGGAATTGGTTCATAGACGCCAGCAGCATTTAAACGATAAAATTTCATATGACGATTTTTCTTATCATCAAGAATGTAATACTCACGCACACCCACCTGTTGATATTCGTTAAATTTTGTGACCGTATCGCGGTTGATTTCGTTTGTGTTGGAATCGGATAGTGACTCGATACAGAGATCAAAAATACCATTGAATCGTCGATCAGAAGGATGTGATCCTGTCAAGTTACTCCGCAACACCACCCCAAGATCGGGCTTCCGCACACTAGTTTTGTTATTGGGCAGTGCCAGCCGGAACCCTATTTCAAGTGAGATTGTGATCGCATTGTCGTAATAGTCTAAATATCGCTCAAGCAGTTTGATAAACGCACGATAGAGATAGGCTTGGGCAAGTGACGCCATTGGTTTCTCCTCAAGGATGCCGTTGTTCCATTCATAGTTGATATCTAGGTGTTCATAATAATGGGTCCAATATTCAGCCTCAGAGACATAGACTGGCAGAGAGCTAATGTCATCTAACTTATGATGACCATTCCCCTTTCCTGTATAGTCCTCTTGTTCTGCCTGAACGGTATAGGCTTGCCATTCTGGTATAGAAGGATTGTTTATGACAACGGTGTCGCTGGTTTGGGGCATCGGTGGGTCAAACATAGACACCGGTTTGATTGTTTGGACTCTGTTCATATTATCTATTTCTTTCACACTCTGTATATCCTGTGTAAAAACTATTCCTGCGGCCAGTTCGGCAATACCCACGTAATCTGATACGACGGTGGCGGCGGCCAAAGCACATACACATCCACCCACTGACGCCACAACACCAAATTGTCGTCGTCATACCCCAAATCAATCTTCTTGGCCTTGATTGCACTGCCCGTATCCAACGCCTCTCCATAGCCATACCCTGGTACATAGACATCGGAGCGTAATGGAATCACGCTGGGGTCCACCGCCACAATGCCAAAGCGCATCCGCTCCCCTGTGTAGGTACGTCCATACCAAGGCGCATCGGGCGACACACCAGCGGTCCCCGCACTATAGCTGGAGGCTGACATACGGATTTTGCGCCAATAGGTAATCGTCTCACCGCTGGGCATCGTTGCCGTGCGTGGCACAATATTCTGCCCATACGCGATTACGCGCTGATCCGGCTCCTGCGCCAGCCAGCTATCCTCCAACAGACGGCTCTGTTCTGCACCATCCTCATATTGTACTCGATAGCGACGCCGCTTGATACCGTCAAATCCCGTATTTACCACCTGTTGTGTATCAATCAGGATATTTGGGTCAGGAACAAACACTGTCTCGAAAGGGGTAATCTCCTCTTCGATCTCTACATCTTCATGGACACGGGTCACACGAATCTGAATATTGTTGTAAATCGGTGTTGCCAACAACGGCTCGACAACATCCTGCCCAATCACACTGACACCCATCTGTGTGAGGGCTTCGGCCACTGTATCGGCCTGTGTCCGTGTCTTGATTAGCCGACCATCCACGCGAACACTCAGCGGGCGGCTGCGTTGAATCGAGACACGCAATCCCGTGCTGACTGGACTGCCCAAACTGGGCATCACCTTGTCACCCAGATACACCGTTACCTCAGCTTGACGCAATGCCTCGCCCACCGTTTGCGCCGTTGTGCGCACTGGCAGCGGCAATGTGCCATCGTCAATCACAATCGAAATCGCCCGCTGTAGGTGCAAATGATTGGTGACGGGATGTTCAATCTGCCAAGCATAGCCCCGATCATAGGTTTGGGCGGATGCAGTGTTATCATTTACACTCGATGATGTGAGAGCAGACAATAACACCGCATTCATCGCCACAGGTTCATTGTCAACAAATGCCTGATCTGCAATCTCGACAGTCACATTGGCATCCGCAAGAATCTCTGATGCACTTTGTCCCCAACTGGCAACCTCGCGTGTACGGCCATCCACTTGAATGCGCCAACGGGGTGCGCGCTCAATTTGGATTTGCATCTGGCTGGTGATCGGTGCATCTAACGCAAGCGAAATGCGATCTTGGGACTGTAAATCCAAATCAAGGTCTGTAAGCAGGGTGGCAACCTGGCTGCGATGCGTCTGAATCGTCTCAACGTAGCCATCGACCATCACCACGATGGGCCTGGCTGTCCATTGAACCCCCTGCCACAGTCCCCACAGCACGAGCATAACACCCAAAACTTCAATAACGATCAATCGTGCTTTGTTGTTTTTTGAGTAGCCAATGGGTTGCTGCCTATAGTTTGGCATTGGGTTTTGCCCTAAGTTTTGCCCTGAGTTTTGCCCAGTTGAGATAAACATAGGCTTAATTCTATCGAAATCAGGCGGGTTTGACAAGATGTTATTACAGTCAGATGCGTACAGAAGAAGGTTGATAACGGAGAAAGTAATATTTCATTTCAATTCAGAACAATTGCCAGTATAAATTTGGCAACGCGTCAGTTTGGTATGATAAAATTGATCGAGAGACATTTTAACCTAATTTTGGCTATTTTGAAGTCTAAGGGGTAACCATGAGTTACGTTTTTCATGCAGGCGAGCGAGAAGTGCAGGCACGGGCAGGTACGACGGAGATGGCCGACAGCGTTGGGCAGAGGATTATCCACGACTTTATCTCTGGGCAGGCACAGGCATTTTTAGAAATGCAGTCTATGGTGATCATCGGGTCGATTGACAACAATGGCGGTGTATGGGCATCGTTGTTGTCAGGCGTTCCCGGGTTTATGGGGGTGCAGACTGAGCGTTTGCTGCACATTGACGCTGTTCCCAGCAACGAGGACCCGCTTCATGCCAATCTACAAGCCAACCCAGATGTCGGGTTGATTGCTATCGAGTTTGCCAAGCGTCGTCGTGCCCGTCTTAATGGCAATGCGCAGGTGCAGCCAGATGGCACGTTACAGATTCAGGCCCGGGAGGTATACCATAACTGCCCGAAATATATCCAAGCGCGTACCGTTCAATCGAAACACACACCACAGCCACTACATGTCACTGGGCGCAGCACAACCTTAACCGCGAGCCAACAAAAATGGATTGCCCATGCCGATACCTTCTTTATTGCCACTGCCGCTGTCGAGAGTGGCGCAGATGTGTCGCATCGAGGTGGCAATCCTGGATTTGTGCAGGTTGTTGGGTCCAACAACCTGCTCTTTCCCGATTATCAAGGAAACATGATGTTCAACACGCTCGGCAATCTGGTGACAAACCCACATGCGGGTCTGCTCTTCTTTGACTTTGACCAAGGCAAACTGCTCCAACTCACAGGGAAAGCCGAAATCATCTGGGATGAAGCGCAGATTGCGGCGGTTGTCGGGGCGGAACGGCTGGTTTCATATGAGGTGACAGCAGTTGTGGAAAGCGAGTGTGCAATGCCATTTGAATGGAAATTTCAGAGTTATTCCCCAGCAAATCCATAAACGACTTTGTGTGTTCAATTGTGTTATAATTCCCCAAACACACTCATCATCAAACATGCACACATGGAAATCTTAACAATGACGCATACTTTATCGAGTACAACAGTATTTATCATAAACATGTTAAAATGGCTATGCTTACTCTTTGCCACCTTGATTATCAGTGTAATAGTGAACTCAGTGATAGCGAATGTACCAGTACACGCAACACAGGCTCAAAGCTTTGACTGTACCACCATCACCGATATCCCGCAGGTTGAATGCGAGGCACTGGTCGCGGTGTATAGCAATACTGCTGGTGCAACCTGGCTTGACAATACGGGCTGGCTGGACACATCAATCACAGAAATCTGCGCCAATTGGTATGGGATTGAATGTACGGATGGTCATGTCACCATTGTCAGCCTGCAAGAAAATGGCCTCAGTGGATCGTTCCCCGCAGAGTTAAGCAGTCTGATACACTTGCAGAATTTGTGGCTGGGGGGCAATGATCTGGATGGCACAATCCCACCCGCATTGGGGCAACTGGCAGACTTGCAAGAGCTAGCGTTGTGGGGGAATTTGTTGTCGGGTACGATCCCAACTGAGTTGGGTAATCTGTCAAATTTACAAATCTTTGATCTGGGCGATAATCAACTTAATGGCACAATTCCAGCCTCATTGGGTGAATTGAGCAGCTTGCAGGAACTTGTCATCTGGGGGAATTCGCTAACAGGACAACTGCCAGCGACGCTGAACGATTTGGTCCAACTAACCAAACTTGATCTCAGTCAAAATCAGTTGCATGGTCCCATTTCAACAGGGCTGGGCAATTTATCACAACTGGAACAACTGCTGCTCAATGACAACCAGTTGGATGGCTCGATTCCCACAGAGTTTGGGAACTTGCGTAATTTATTGCAACTAAATCTCGCCAACAATCAGTTGACAGGACCCATCCCGCCTCCACTAGGGCAGAGTGCTGAACTCCGTGAACTGATATTGGGCAATAACCAGCACACTGGACCCATTCCGCCCACATTGGGACAGCTATCAAATCTGCGTGCGCTTGTGCTGTCGGGCAATGCACTCACAGGCTCAATCCCACCGGAACTTGGGAATTTGGTCAACCTTGTCGACAATCTAGCACTCAACAGCAATCAACTGACGGGACCGATCCCACCAGAACTTGGGGATTTGGTCAACCTAGAAAATCTAAGTCTGCGTAGCAATCAACTAAGTGGATCTGTGCCTCCCTCATTGGGGAATTTGACCAAACTGAAGCGACTCTGGCTCTATGACAATAGCGCACTGAGTGGCCCACTGCCTACAACCTTGACAGCCAACATCGTCATTGAGACCTTGCAATTTCAAGGGACGGACATCTGTGAGCCAACCGACAGTGATTTTCAAACATGGCTCTCTGCGATCCCAACAGTGGAGCGTAGCGGAATCTCTTGCACAGGAAATGAATTTATCATCCGCTCAACCGTCTATTTGCCGATGGTGACTCGGTAAGGAAGAACAGTATGACTGAAACCAACCAACCAATCTCAACATTACTCGCCAACACACCAACATTCACGCCGCATGAGGCAGCACGATTGGCGGCAACCCATTATGGCTTTGAATCGTCAGCCAAACCATTGGACAGTGAGCGTGACCAGAATTTTCTCTTAACCAAATTTGATGGCACACACTATGTCCTCAAAATTGCCAACGCCCTCGAGTCACGGTCGTTTCTCGAATGCCAGAATCAGGCTATTGCGTGTACGCAGTCGGTGACACCCAACGCATCACAAATCATATCGTCGATGGATGGGGTGCAAATCGTCGAGGTGTCAGGACCCAATAACGAGCATTTCATGCGTCTACTGACCTATGTGCCAGGCAAGCCATTGGGGGCAACCAAGCCGCACAGCCCCGCGCTACTCCACAATTTGGGCGAGGTTCTGGCAAAGATGGACGCAACATTGGCCGACTTTGACCATCCGGATGTTCACCGCAAATATCACTGGGACTTGAAACATGCCAGCCAGACTGTAGAAACCTATCTGCCCGCCATTGAGGACGATGAACGACGTGACCTAGTTCAAAAATTTTTAACACGCTATCAATTACAGTCAGCGGATAAAGTCCAAGAACTGCGTCAAGCAGTCATCCAGAGTGATGCCAATGACTACAATGTCTTGGTCGAGATGAACGAACGCGGTGATCAGCATGTCTCTGGCATCATCGACTTTGGTGATATGGTACACACGTCTGTGGTGTGCGAGGTGGCGATTGCCGTAGCCTATGTCATGCTCAACAAAGTGGACCCGTTGACGGCAGCGGCAAATGTGGTGCGTGGCTATCACAGCGTCTACCCATTGACCGAGGATGAGCTTGCTGTTCTCTTTGACCTTATCTGTATGCGGCTCTGCACCAGTGTGGTCATGGCGGCCCAACAAATCAAGAGTAATCCCGACAATGACTATCTGCTCATCTCCAATCAACCTGCATGGCGTGCGTTGGAACAGTTAGACGCCATTCACCCCAACTTTGCCCATTACATGTTTCGTTCTGTTTGTGACTTGGAACCCTGCCCGCAAACGCCTGCCATCGTTGCGTGGATCAAGGCCAACCAAGATCAGTTTGCACTCCCAACCGACCATTTTCAGCGCAGTCAGTGGCAATGGATCATTGACCTAAGCGTGGATAGTCCGGTGCTGGCAAAATTGCCGCCTGCGCCCGAAGAATTTCCATTAACCGACCTGATTGAAAGTGAGATGCGTGGCTCTGGATTTCCGGTGGGACGTTATGATGAAGCGCGCACGATCTATGGAGACGGAATCTTTGAATGTGAACGCGACGGCTACAGTGAACGACGAACGCTTCATATTGGCATGGACTTCTTTGGCTATGCGGGTGATGATGTCTATGCGGTGTGCGAGGGCCGTGTCCACAGTCTGGGCTATAACCCCGGCAAACAGGACTATGGACATACGGTTGTGCTGGAGCATGTGATTCAAGATGAAGCGGGTGAAGAGATCACGTTCTATACCTTATATGGACATCTGAATGAACGCTATATGTGGCGGCTGCAAAAAGACAAACTGGTTCGCGCGGGTGATCGAGTGGGCAAGATGGGGAAACCGAGTGAAAATGGTGGCTGGACACCGCATCTGCATTTTCAAATTCTCACCGACATGTTTGGCGAGGAGCATACCTGTGTGGGGGTTGCGCCGCCAAGCGAACGGACGCTCTGGAAGAGCATTAGCCCTGACCCCAATTTGATGGCGCAATTGCCCGAAGTCTGTTTTGGTGCCGATTCACAAGAGTTGAGCAGCGACGCCATTCTGACAATGCGACAGAAACACATCAGTCCCTCGTTTAGCATATCCTACAACCGCCCGCTGCATATGGTGCGTGGTTGGCAACAATATCTGTACTCAGACACGGGGCAACCCTATCTTGATGGCGTCAACAATGTCTGTCACGTCGGGCATTCACACCCAGAGGTCGTGGCGGCGGGGCACGCACAGATGACGGTCCTCAACACCAACACGCGCTATCTGCATCCCAATCTGGTGGCCTATGCCCAGCGACTCTGTGCCATGTTGCCCGACCCGCTCAATGTCTGCTTCTTTGTTTGCACAGGCAGCGAAGCAAATGATCTTGCACTGCGCATCGCACGTACCCACACGGGGCAGCAGGATGTCATTACGCTGGACGCTGCCTATCATGGTCACACTCAAGCCCTCATCGAGGTTAGCCCCTATAAATTTGCTGGCAAGGGTGGTCAGGGTGCGCCCGACTATGTGCATACCGCACTCATGCCTGACCTCTATCGTGGCGTCTACAAACGTGATGATCCACAGGCGGGCCAAAAATACGCCGACCATGTGCAGGAAATCATTGCCGGACTTCAAGCACAGGACAAAGGCATTGCCGCGTTTATCGGTGAATCCGTACTGGGTTGTGGTGGACAGGTGGTGTTGCCAGATGGCTATTTTGAGGCAGCGTATGCCCATGTGCGGGCAGCGGGCGGGGTCTGCATTGCCGACGAAGTGCAGGTTGGCTTTGGGCGTGTCGGCTCGCATTTCTGGGGCTTTGAAACACAAGGGGTTGTCCCAGACATCGTGACAATGGGCAAACCCATTGGCAACGGACACCCCATCGGTGCGGTTGTGACAACGCCCGAACTGGCGGCGTCCTTTGCCAATGGCATGGAATATTTCAACACCTTTGGCGGCAATCCCGTCTCCTGTGCCATCGGGCTGGCCGTGTTAGATGCTATCCAGTTTGAGGACATGCAGGAAAATGCGCATGAAGTGGGCACGTATCTAATGACACGGCTGCGTAGCCTCATGGACCGCCACCCCATCATTGGCGACGTGCGTGGGCTGGGGCTGTTTATTGGCATTGAGCTTGTGCTCGACCGCGAGACACTCGAACCCGCTGCGATACAGGCATCGTATATCGCCAACCGCACCAAGGATTATGGCATCCTGATCAGCACAGACGGACCACTGCACAATGTCCTTAAGCTCAAACCACCGCTGGTGTGGACTATAGCTGATGCTGATTTGCTTGTTGATGTGTTGGATCAGGTGTTGGCTGAGGATTTTGTGCGTCTATAGATGGACTATGATGGTTTTATCAACTCATCTCAAAACAGAAGCACAGAATGTTGCTCCTGATTACCAGCCTAAAACGGTTAACACGGATGGATGGTTATCAACGGTTAATGACTCCGCTGAAAAAAGTCCGACTTCTGTAGAGTTTGCTAGTCGCTACCACTGGTGAGAAGTCGGACTTTTAAGCGATTTTGACCTTTTTCAGCAGAGTCGTTAATGCTTGGAAAACGCTTTTTCTTGCAATAACAACCATTTTGTGCCTTATATAATTCTCTGTCGAAATCCGCAGTTGTGGGAAACGACTTGGTAACGTATACGTTGAACTCTTCTTCACGTCCAACCAACAGATCAGGATGGCCTATTTTTTCTTTTAATGGATACTGCATATCTTCACTCCTTCACTTTTATCAATCATCTGCCTCCAATTCCAGTGCATAGGTCAAGTAATAATTGCGCGCTGTCGCGTTGATCTGCTCTTCAGCCAGTGCTTTGAGTGCCTGCGCTTTATAGGAGTGTGCCTGTGTCGTATGTACATCCAGAGCCAGCAATGCATCGGCCAATTGCAAACCCCATTGGGAATCGCCTTCATTCACAGCCGTCTCTAATTGCGCCAACAACGCATCCACACCACCCGCCAACTTTGCCAATCGCGCTGCCTCTTCATGTGGGGGCAGTCGGAACATATTCGTCGGGTTGCCATCAAACCAACCGAGATAGCCTATAAAAATCGAGCGCACCGACCAGGCCACTGTGCCATAAAATTCCTGCAAATAGGGTTTGTCTGCAAGATATTTGGGTAATTTCACAGTTTGCACCAGTTCATCCGGGGTCTTGCCAGCATTCATACCTTCAAGCGTGGCTTGCAGTACATGTTGAATGGCATCACGATAGTCGGTTAAGACGGTGCGGATGGTTACAGCATCCATCAATGGTCGGCTATGTCCTGGAATCAGATAGTCCGCATCAAAGGAGAGCATTGTCTCCAAGCTCTTTACCCAGAGGGCCACGTCACGATAGGCACTGCCACGAATCGGCGAGATGTTGGGGAATGATTTGTAATAGTTGTCAGCCCCAATCAGCAGACGATGATTAGGCAACCAAAGCACCATTGTGTCCGGTGTTTCCCCGGGTGCAGCGACACATTCGATGGTGACGCCGTCGATGGTAAGCGTTTGACGATCATGGGTGATGCTGTCTGTCGGTGGTGTGAGTCCTGCACCCAGCCCCCTGAGTGAACGTTCACCCGGCCCTAGACCTAAGTTGATGCGTACCCATGATGGCACACCGATGGCGAATTGGCGTTTGGCACGAAGGACACTAATCGCGGCCAGTGCGGGCGCGCCGAGCATGTCGGTCTCCGTAGGGCGGGCGTAAATCACAGGGGGCTGACCTTCTGGAAATTCTTGGACAAAGACGCTTGCGCCGCCCACATGGTCACGATGGCTGTGGGTGTAGATGATGGCGAGGACAGGTTTGTCGCTGACTTGGCGGAAATCAGCCATGAGTTCTTCCGCCGCCCCGATGCTCTCGAGTGTATCGACAATAATCAGCCCGGTTTCGCCTTCAATCATGGTGGCGTTTGATGCGCCGTAGCCAACGCCGACGTGAATGCCCTCCACCACTTGGATGAGTTCACGTCTGAATTCGGCTGAGTGTGCTTGTAGTTTTTGTTTTGGTGTCATGGTATTGTGTAAAAGAGTGTTTAGATATTAAGTATTGGTTGCGATACACTTCCAGGAAGGGAGCATGCTCATATTGGTAAGCCGAGATCATTGCACCCCTTCCTGGAAGACATTCATGTATGGCATACGCCACGGACGATGAAAGCAACACAGGCATCTTGCCTGTAACAGGCAGGATGCCTGTGTTACTTTCAGGGCAGTAAGCAGTCTAAGCCGCCAGCAGTTCAATCGCCTCACCATTGAGCGTCACAGCAATCTCACTCGGATAGCTATCACGCATGGCCGCGTGAAGGAAGCAGGTACGCTCGCCCATTGTGACAGTCTTCTGCGCCACGCTATCTTCTTCATCCGCATCCAGATAGACATGCGTGTCGTAGATGGATGAATTGCCCTCACTATAACCGTTGTCCTGAATAATCTGATACGATTCCAGATTTTGTTTGGTGATGTGGGCATAGCGGCCAAGCTGGGTCATGTAACAGAAGCCGACGCCTGCCGATAGATAGGCCAACGGCGGCGGCGTGTTGTCATTGCCTTCAGCATCACTACCAAAATCACACAGCACACGGAAAAGGCTACCAATCGGTTTGACAACCTGCGTCGTGGCTTCCATCATGGTTCCACCAAGCCAACGTGCGGTTCCCTGCACATGCAGTTGACGTTTTTGCTCGGCTTGCAAGCTACTACCCGCGCCACCTTCAACGCCATGTAGAACTTCGGCAGCTTCTTCTTTGGTGATGATATCATCAAGGAACCCTGATCCTTCGGCTGGTGCAACGCCGCTATACATATCCTCCAGTGCATCGGTGCTGGGGTTCGCAATGGCTGATGGCACTAAGTCAGGGAGGTCTAATGGCTGGTTGTTGAAACGCAAGGCAAAGGTGTTGTCCAGCACATCCCGCATGAGCGCATGGGCAGGTGATGTCTGCTCGGCGTTGCGGATGATCTGACCGATGGTTTCTGCCGATGCCTCTGACTCGACCGTGATATTGACACGCACGGGCATGGCCCCACCAATCATGGTTCCACGCAGTGCCGACCCGTTCATCGAGTAGCCGTTGACCTGATTGAATTCGAGCTTGGTCAAGACAACACCCACAGCGTCGGCATGTTTAAGAATTTCGGCCATCAACGAAAATTGCATTCCCGATTGAAAATGGCCCAGCGGAAAGGGTGCGAGGTCTGTCCCATTGAGATAGGGGCCTTCATCGCTGACCAGACGCCATGTTTGCCCACTGCCGACACCATCACCACCCAGAGCCACAACCGCCTCTTTTTGCATTCCACCAAATGCACGCACATAGGTCCGCACACTCAGGGTTTGTTCCTTTAGGGATTGCTCATCTGCTGAGGCCATTGGCTCTGCAATATTGTCTGGTACACGAAATACCAGCGGAAATCCCGATCCTTCAATACTTGGCATAATTTTCTCCTTAAATTTTTGGTTGAAGGGTTGAAGAGTTGAAAGTGATCCTTTCTTCCCATCTCCCTGTCTCCCCATCTTTCTCTATCTTATCCCTCTTTGCAAGTGAGGTCCAATTTTATGGAACCTGTTTTTCTTGTTCTTCCCCGTTGCCACCACGACATCGGAAATATGTCATAGTTGAACAAATAGTAACAATCTGCTACGATGCTATGTGTAATATTATTGCGAATCTAAACTTATGCAGGAATTGACACACAAACACGTTATGAATCAATCAGATAGTACGCTAATTCACGAATTAAAAACACGCGGGGTCCGCATCACACCACAGCGCGCCATCATCTTTAATGTCATCGAGAATATGTCGGGGCATGTCACCGCCGAGGAAATTTTTAGCAGGGTCCAACAGGTCAATGCCTATATCAGCCTCGCAACCGTCTATCGTACACTGGAGTTGATGCGCGAATTGGGGCTTGTCACCGAGTCCAACATGGGTACAACTACCACCCACTATGCACTGCGCACGCACGGAACCCATCATCACGCTGTCTGCCACATCTGCGGCGCATCCATCGAATTACCACTAGATTTAATCGAGCCTACAGTCAAAACGCTTAATGCAGAGTATAATTTTGTCGCTGACGCCAACCATATCGTCATTTTTGGTTGGTGTGAGAACTGTTATGACCGACAGGACAAACACAGCCATTTCATCGAAAATAACGATGTTAATTCCTCTTAGAGAGAACAAAATTTCACCACGTACTTGGATTTGACACAATCTAAATTTAGGGTTAAAATTCTTAGTTGCAAATATTCGCAATTGTAAGTGTATGCACAAAATTATAGGAGAAAGTTGATGCACAACAGTTCATCCATACGATGTTTGCTGCTGTATTTAATCGCAAGCATTGCGCTCATCGGCTGTGGTTCAACAGAGCCAGAAGAGACACTCTCTGTGGATGTCACATCTCAACAAAATTTAGAGACAGGAACACTGACGATCCTTGCCAATGGCGAGGATTTTGTACGTCAGGGGTTTGTGTCGAAGGATGGCTGGCAGATTGCGTTTGAGCAAGTCATCGTATCGTTAGCCGAGATTGCCGTCTATCAGACAGACCCACCCTATGATCCCAGCGGTAAGGTCAGCCTTGTGAATGATGCTGATAACCTTGCACAGATTCAACAGGTACTCGTGGAAGATGGACTATTTACAGTTGATCTGGCAGCGGGTGATGAAACTGCCGAGCCGATTGCGGTTGTCACTATTTTAGATGCACCCATCGGTCAATATAATGCGATTTCATGGCAGATGCGTCCTGATGATTCAGGAACAACGATTTTGATGCAGGGGCAAGCAAGCAAGGACGAGACACAGATCGACTTCACGATTGGTGTTGATAGCGACTATGCCTATAGCTGTGGTGAATATGTGGGTGATGTGCGACGAGGCTTTTTGAAGGCTGGTGGCGAAACAACGCTAGAGATAACGTTCCACTTTGACCATGTGTTTGGCGATGCAGATGCCCCGATGGATGAGGCACTCAACATGGGGGCGTTGGGCTTTGACCCACTGGCGGCTCTCGCAGAAGAAGGTATCCTTGACGTGAATGGAGAGATTTTGGCCTCGCAATTAACTGAAGACGACTATAACACGTTTGTGGAAACACTCTATAGTCTGGGGCATGTTGGTGAGGGGCATTGTCTTGAGTCGGCTGGTGGATACACGGGGCAGGAATAGCCGAGGGAGCGTCACTTGAACTACTTGATTCCAATCATATCCGCCATCATTTTGCTAAATTTCATGATCGTATCGCCGGTTTCTGCACATGGCCCAGGCATCGAGACAGAAACAGTGACGGGCATTGAAGTCAACGCCAAGTTTGATGATGGAACCCCGATGATCAATGCACAGATTACGGTTTATGCCCCCGATGATCCCGAAACAGCCTGGTTGCAAGGCGTTGCTGATGAAGAAGGTTATTTTGTCTTTGTCCCAGACTTGTCCATACCAGGACGATGGGACATCAGTGTTCGTACCGCAGGACATGGTGACATTATTTATGTGACCATTGATGAAAACGCCAGTGTCACTGAAATTGTGTCGGCCAGTGTTGGCATGACCACAACACAACGAATCCTCATGGCGGTATTGGGCATCTGGGGATTGGTCGGCACGGCACTTTATTTTTCACGCAACAAGGAGAGAGTGAAGAGTGATTAGTGATTAGTGAAGAGTGATTAGTGAAGAGTGATTAGTGATTAGTGAATAATCAACTTTCAACTCTCGGTTCGCACATTTTAAAAGTCAAAAACGGAAATATTTGGAATGCATATTGATTTTCATAAAAATGTTTTTGACTTTTTAATGAAAACCAGTTCAGCAATGTTATATTGGAACATTTGAGTCGTTGTAGGGAAATACTGATATAAAGTACATTCAGATAGAAATCTAAATGAATTTATGCCAATTCCTGTTTCCGCTCATATGTTTCCACGAACCGAGAGTGGT
>JBCCFC010000106.1:0-17124 GCA_039029935.1 Chloroflexota bacterium | reverse complement strand
CCACCATTGGCCGCTGCTACCAAATCGGGTGGCAACGATGCGACCCATGCATCAATCTCTGCTTGAGGGCGGTTCTGCCGTTGCGCTTCTTCGATGACCGCCTGTAACATGTCGCTGTTTTCAACAGGGTTGCCGCTCAAATCAACCTTGGCCCAAATCTCATCGGCATTGAACTCAGTGGTCTGTGGCTCCTCTCTGGAGCCAGACTCAAGTATCTCCGGCTCGGACTGTAACGAACCAACTGCGACCCTTGCTTGCTGTTGCCCAAGTTGAATCGTCTCCCACATCACCACAAGGCGCGGCCACAATGCATGAAAAATACCGGGGATACCCACACGTTTATCCTGCTCACCCTCAATCTGTCCAGCATGTGTCCCCAACGGTGTGTCGGCAACATCATTGCCATGTAAACTTAACAGCACTAAATCCGGATCGTATTGCAAACAAACCTGAAATAAGGCACGTGACTGTTGCAGCGCAGCCGTCCCCGACAACGCACAGTTGATTAATTCGACGGAGCGTTTCTCTGTACTCAACTGCTGCTCGGCCACTGCCAAAAATGTCTCGGATGATGTGACGCCTGCTCCCTCGGTGAAAGAGTCACCAACAACGACGACGCGTACTGTATTCTCCGGCTTCTCCAGCGGGATTTCACGGTAGCGAATCCCCATGCTGTTGGTTTGGAACACATATTTATACTCAATATTTTCAACGTGATACGCGTAGTTGGGGGGATGAGTGACAGGCGGAATTAGTTCTGTTGGGAAATTGAGCAACCCTAATCCTTGGTCAACGGCAAAGATGGTGATCAGTGTGGTCAATCCCATGACCACCGTGTTGGTGAGTATGCTGGCAACCAAAGATTTAGGATAGCGTAGGACAAGTACACCCGCACCAATCAGCCCTAGCTGCAGCACAATGATGGCGGCATTGAATGCAATTGATTCAATCGCACCATCATCTCCAAAGAGCCAGCCGATGACCCAGCGGTTGAGGACAAGCCCCAGTAGTATTAAAAACCAACCCATAGTGTTTAAGATGAGTGGGTAATCGGTAGGTCGGTGGGTCGGTATTCAGTATTCAGTGAGTCAGTATTCAGTGAGTCAGTATTCAGCCCCACAACAGGAAACTGAGTCACCGAATACCAACCTACCGATTACCGACTTACCGACCTACCGACCTACCGAACACCGACCTACTGATTACCTAAAACAGTGTGTAGACAAATGGACCAATGCCAGAGACTGAGGCGAAGATAATCAGCAGCCCTAGTAGTAACAAGACGACGACCATTGGCATCAGCCACCAGAGTTTGCGTTCCCAGAGGAATGCCAGTAGCTCGCCGGAGACAGCTACGTTGGAGGCCATCCCGCGTACAAAGGCGGGCTGTGCAATCACCATCCAGCCAAAAAGAATTGCCATGATGAGTGCTGGAACCCAGCCGATGGCACTTGCCAGCAAACAGAGAATGAGCGCGGCGATACCTAGCCCTACCTGTTTCTTTGTTAATGCGAAAATCAGCCACAGTAGGCCAAATCCAAGACCAATCAACCCCCGCCACTGCGAGAGCATCATCCATATTGATGTTTCTTCCATCTGTATTTCCTAATAATTACGGTTTTCTAATGACAAACCCATCCATATAAAGTGTATCCAATCCACTCGTATGAAACGTCGCCAGTGCATTCTCCGGTGTCGTTACCATCGGTTCCCCACGCAGGTTGAAACTCGTGTTGAGCAAAATGGGTACACCCGTCGCCTCGCCAAAAAGCTCAATCGCTCGATAGTATAGCGGATTCCACTCTGGACGTACAGTTTGAATACGACCACTGCCCATGTGACTGACCGCTTGGATGCGCTCTTCCTGCTCGGCCTTGGTACGGCAGACGGCCAACATATAGCGATAGGGATAGGTGCTGTCAGCATCACCCAAATCCTGCCAAAATTCGTTTGCTCGGCTTTCTAGCACAGCGGGTGCAAAGGGGCGGAATGGCTCGCGGAACTTGATACGTTCATTGACCACGCCTTTCATGGCAGCGGCGCGTGGATCAGCCATGATCGAGCGGTTGCCCAAGGCACGTGGCCCCCATTCAAAGCGATCTTGAAAGAGGCTGATAACTTTTTGTGCCAGCAGATCATCGACCATCAACGAGGCAACCTGCTCCATGTCACCCACATACTCATAGCTGTAACCACTGGCATCAATGGCGGCAGTGATTTCATCGGGGCCATAGGACTGCCCCCAGTAGGCATTCTCCATCACAAATTTTCGTGGCTTGCCCAGCAGCACATGGTAGGCATAGAGAGCTGCACCCAATGCCCCACCGCCATCCCCCGCGGCAGGCTGGATGTAGACATTTTCAAATGGGCCTTCGCGTAGCAAACGCCCGTTCGCAACTGAGTTCAGCCCAACACCACCCGCAATACAGAGATTTTTTGAGCCAGTACGTTCGTGGGCATGTCGCGCCATTTTCATCACGATATCTTCGGTGACACGCTGGACACTGGCCGCGATGTCAGCATATTGTTGATTAACCTGTGCCGTACGATCATTCCAGCCTGGATAGTCTTTGTCCGGGTTGGTTGTCGGCGTATAGAACTCGGCATCATGAATACGAGGCGTACCAAACAGGTCGATAAATTTTGGGCTATAGGTCGTCGTGGTGGAGTGATGGAAGGCAAAATAGTCCATATTGAGACGGAAGCTGCCCTCATCGGAAACGTTGATGAGCTTGTACACATCGTCCATACGGTTGGGTTCGCCATAGGGAGACATGCCCATCACCTTATATTCGCCGTTGTTGACGCGGAAACCAAGAAACGCTGTAAAGGCTGAGTAGAGTAGACCCAATGAATGGGGAAAGCGAACCTCTTCCTCCAACACCAATTGATTACTGGAGAATGTGTTATCGCGGCTCTCCCATACGGACTGTCCACGTCCAATACCCGTTGTTGTCCATTCCCCCACACCATCAATCGTCAGGAGTGCAGCCTCATCATAGGGCGAACAGAAAAATGCGCTGGCCGCATGGCTGAGGTGATGCTCGACAAAAAGAATACGGTCATCAGGGACATTGAGCTTGGTCAGTAGTTCACTCTTGACCCACAACTTCTCATTAAACCATGCAATCATCGACTCTCGGAAAACCGCCCACGATTTGGGAAAGGTCTGTAAGGTGGTTTGAAGAATACGTTCAAACTTTAGTAGCGGCTTTTCATAAAAGACCACATAATCGACCTCTTCGCTGGAAATGCCTGCCGTTTTCAGACAAAACTCAATCGCAAGCGTTGGGAAACTATGGTCATGTTTAATGCGCGAGAAACGCTCTTCCTCAGCGGCAGCAACGAGTTGACCGTCGTGCAATAGCGCAGCGGCAGAGTCGTGATAATAACAAGAAATCCCCAAAATATACAATGGATTTGGCTCCTTAATTGCGTTTATTTACCCTAAACGTTTAGCTCTTTGCAATAATTTATCAGCTTGGGTGTTTTCAGAATCTTCTTCACCAGTCCGCTCAATCCACCCAATCACATTATTCTTAAAGTCTTGAATCGTCAAGGGGTCACGGCCTAGACGAGAAACCAATCCAAAGGGAAGAAAAATGGTGAAATAAAAAATCGTCAGGACAACACGCCCCACAATATCGCCCATCAACTGACCGAAGCGTTTCCACGCAGGCCAGATGGTCTCGGTCCATAACTTTTGCATAGTCTGCCTTGTTTTGTAGGTCGGTAGGTCGGTAGGTCGGTAGGTCGGTGGGTCGGTAGGTCGGTAGGTCGGTAGGTCGGTAATCCGTTACCGAATACTGAATACCGAATACCGACTCACTGAATACCGACTCACTGAATACTGAATACCGACTCACTGAATACTGAATACCGACTCACTGAATACCGAATACCGACCTCCCGAATACCGACTCACTGACTAACCCGATCCGCACTATCCTGCGGCACAAACCCCAGTACCTCACGAGCATGGCTCAAATCACGATAGTTTCGCTTATTGTCCGATACCACATAGAAAATATCAAACTTGAGATCATCCGGCGCAGCAACACTCAACGCTATCATGCGCACAATATCGGCTTGGCTACACCAAACAGACATATCGCGATTGTTGACAGGACGGTCTTCTTCGTTGACACGGCCAATGCGCAAACAGATCATCGACATATCGGTGGTGTCGGCATAGTGACGCGCCAGAGCCTCACCAAAAACCTTGCTTGCACCATACAGACCATTGGGACGGACTGCTGATTCATGGGTAATCATAGGCCACGAAACACTGTCTAACGCCTCGTCTGTATAACGGCCGTCCACCAAGCCACTGTGCGGTTCATCAAATTCATAGCTGCTCGTTGTCGCGCCCGTGCTGGCATAGACCACGCGCTTGACACCCGCCTCACGCGCTGCCTCAAACACATTGTACGTTCCTGTAATATTGGCGTTGACGATGGTATCCCAGTCTGTGGTCAAATGCGCATAGGCGGCCAGATGGACAACCGTATCAACCCCTTCAAAGGCAGGGCGAATGGCGTCAAGGTCTGCGATGTCTGCGCGATGACATGGGATGCCTGCTACCTCGCTGCGATTTAACCCAGACACATCATAGGTGTCAGCCAGTTCCTTATAGGCGGCTCCACCAATTAATCCACTTAAGCCTGTAATGAGTACCTTCTTTTTTGCTTGCGCCATCAGCTTCTCCTCGTATCAGTTTGATCACTATATTGGGTGCAAAAACGTTCAGAATCTAATTCAACAGAGATTTTACCTCATTTTGGGTCTATTGGTATAATTTCAACGCTCATATCAAAAAAGTGTGCAAACCAATGATTTTGACGCCCGTAACTTATTGTGTTTGCACACTGACCGAATATGAGCCAATTTCAATCGGAATCGCAGTTCGATAACTTATATACCATACGAAAGAACAAAACATAATGAACTATGAGGAACTATATGCTACCTTTGAGTGGGACCCACCAGCCCATTTTAACTTTGCCACAGACATCATCGATAAATGGGCTGAATCTAACCCCAACCAACTTGCCATGATCTGGGTGGATGGGTCCGATAATACTGGACACTGGAATGAAGAAAAGCGCACCTATGCCGACATCAGCCGGCGCTCCAAACAACTGTGCAATGCACTCCTTGCACAGGGTGTCCAGCGAGGGGATGTTGTCATTCTCATGCTCGGACGGGAATTGGAATGGTGGGAGATCATGACGGCGGGGCTGCGCATGGGCATGGTGCTCTCACCGGGGACAACGCAGATGACAGAGAAGGACATCGCCTATCGCATCAAGGCATCTGATGCGACGTGCTTTATCACCACAGAAGCACATGCTGCCAAACTAGAGGCCGTCGAATCACAGTGTCCAACGCTCAAATCCAAAATCATCACAGATGGCACACGTGCTGGCTGGGCATCGTATCATGACATCGTGGGGCAAGCGTCAGATTCGTTTGATCAACCTGTGACTGACAGTACTGCTGATGCACTCTGCTACTTCACATCAGGGACGACGGGCAATCCGAAGATGGTGCTGCATACCCACGCCAACTATGCGCTGGGGCATGATATCACAGGCCGCTACTGGCTGGATCAAAAACCGAGCGACTTGCACTGGAACATCAGCGACACGGGCTGGGCAAAGGCGGCATGGAGCAGCTACTTTGGTCCTTGGAATTGTGGCTCCACACTCTTTATCTACAACGCACTGGGGTTTGACCCTGCCAAAACGCTGGAGATATTACAACAATACCCCATCACCACGCTTTGTGGACCACCGACCGTCTACCGCATGTTGGTCCTCCAAAACCTGAGCCAATATCAATTTCCAACACTGCGCCATTGCACCAGCGCAGGCGAACCGCTCAATCCCGAAGTCATCGAGACATGGCAGAAAGCCACGAACTGTATCATCCGTGATGGCTATGGACAGACCGAGACGGTGCTGATCTGCGGCAACTTCCCGTCTGTGGAAACACGCTATGGTTCAATGGGCAAGCCCGCACCGGGCATGGACCTGCAAGTCATTGATGAACAGGGCAATATTTTACCACCAGGCACAGAAGGAGATATTGCCCTAAACGTTGTCCCCACACGTCCAGCGGGTCTCTTCAAAGAATATTGGAAAGATGCCGAGCGTACTTCATCCTCTTTTGTGGGTGACTGGTATATCACAGGGGACCGTGCATATATGGATGAGGACGGCTACTTCTGGTTTGTCGGTCGTGCCGATGATGTGATTATCTCAGCAGGCTATCGCATTGGCCCCTTTGAGGTTGAGAGCGCGCTGCTGGAGCATCCTGCTGTGGCCGAATCTGCCGTTGTCGCCAGCCCAGATGATGTACGTGGGGCTGTCGTCAAAGCGTTTATCGTGTTGATGGCGGGCGTGGCAGGTGATGATTCGCTTATACAGGAGATACAGGATCATGTGAAAAACGTCACCGCCCCCTACAAATATCCACGCAAGATCGAATTTGTCGAGTCCCTGCCCAAGACGATCAGCGGCAAAATTCGGCGGGTTGAGTTGCGCGCAAGAGAGACAGGGTGACAAGGTGATGGGGTGAGTGGGTGACAAGGTGATGGGGTGACAAGGTGAAATTTCAACCTTTCAACCCTTCAACCTTTCAACCTTTCAACTCTTCAACTCATCACTAAAAACAGGAGAAAATCATGAACTCACCAGATGTAATCATTATCGGTGCGGGGATTATTGGCTGTGCAACGGCGTTTGAACTATCGAAGGCTGGCTACAAGACGCTTAATATCGATAAGAACAGCGAACCAGGGGCTGGCTCGACGGCGAATTCGTGTGCGCTAGTCCGCTTGACCTATTCGACCTATGACGGCATTCGTATGGCGCAGGAGTGCTTTAGTTATTGGCATGATTGGGCCAACTATTTGGGTGTGGAAGATGAACGTGGATTGGCACGGTTTATCAACAACGGCACGGTGATGACACTGGCGGATGAACCCAATTTCCCCCGCATGTTGCGTATCTTTGATGAGCTGGGCATTGGCTATGATGTGTGGGACCAAGCAGCGATTGCAGAGAATTTGCCTTTCTTCTCGCATAAGTCCTACTATCCACCCACACGAATGGAGGATGATCATTTTTGGAGTGAGGGCGAGGGCGCGTTGGACAAGATGATCCGCATCCATGAAGGCGGCTACATCAACGACCCGCAGCTTTCGACCCATAACTTAATGGTAGCGGCACAGGCGCACGGTGGCGAATTCCGATTCAACAGTACTGTCGTGGATATACGCAAAGCGAGGGGCCGTGTGGCGGGGATCACACTGGACAACGGCGAGCAGATTGACGCACCCATCGTTGTCAACATAGCGGGACCACACTCGATGGTCATCAATCAAATGGCCGATGTTGGTGGCGACATGAACATCAGCACCCGTGCATTGCGCCATGAAGTGCATTTTGTGCCATCGCCCATTGACGAATTGCCAGAAGTCGCCAGCCATTGGTCCGATGCTGATACGGGTGTCTACTTCCGTCCAGAGGTTGGCAATGCCATTCTCATTGGCAGCAAAGACCCTGCCTGCGACCCACGCGAATGGGTGGACCATCCCGATGAGTTCAATCGTCATGTCACCACCGAGCAGTGGAAACACCAAGTCTATCGTCTTGCCAAACGCATCCCCTCATTGGAGATTCCCAGTCAGCCACGCGGCGTTGTTGATTTATATGATGTCAGCGATGACTGGATTCCCATCTATGACAAGTCCAATCTGCCCGGCTATTATATGGCTGTTGGGACCAGTGGCAACCAGTTCAAGAATGCGGGCCCAGTAGGCTATTTGATGCGTATGTTGATTGATGCCGTTGAGAATGGACACGATCATGATGCAGAACCCGTGCGCTATCAGGCTGTCTATAATGACTTTGAAATCAACACAGGGTTCTATTCACGATTACGAGAAATCAATCAAGAGAGCAGCTTTTCGGTGAGCGGATAGGGGCATTCCGCTAAACAAACGGCTGAACTACTGCGCTGAAAGTAACACAGGTATCCTTGCCCATGCTATATTCTGAGCATCCAACCGAATACGAACAAGGATGTCCATACCACTTTCAGGGCCGTGTGTATGAATACAGGAGCCAAACATTGAATCGACGTGAATTTACCATTGCAAATGAATATCAATACAACACAAGCTCACCACTGCGTTGGCTGATCTCCCATATCCTGCGCTACCCCATTCTATTGATTACCTTTGTCGTGACAACAGCAGGCATGGCGGCGGGCGAAAGTTTGGCCGCGCTCATGGTTGGCCGCGCCTTTGACACCGTGATAAACGAAGCGGGCGCACATACATTGACCGTCGCCGCGCTACTCGTGGCTGGGTCCTATATCGGCTTTGGCCTCTTTGATATTGTCAATAGCATGGTCATTCGTGTATTGGCACAGCGGGTCGAGCGCGATGCGCGCGATGAACTCTATCTCAGCCTCCTGAGCAAGAGCCAGACCTTTCACGGGCGTCAACGTGTCGGTGACCTGATGGCGCGTGCCACCAATGATGTTCAGCAAGTCAACCAGTTTGTTTTTCCCTCATTGGGTTTGACCACCGAATCAACCTTTATGTTGCTCATCCCGCTGATTACAATCACAACAATTGACCCCAAATTGTTATTGGTTCCGATTCTTTTTCTTGTCGGCTTGACACTGGCACTCCAGCGGCATAACCTGCAATTGCGTCCAGTTGCCGGGTTGATGCGTGAGCATTTTGGCACAATGAATGCAGGGTTGGCCGAGGCGATTACAGGCATTGAAGTGGTGAAAGGGTTTGCCCAAGAGCCAGCCGAGGAGAGTCGTTTTGAACACAACGCACGCTCATTTCGTAACGCCTTTGTCCAAGAGGGTGACATCAATGCCCGCTATCTCCCGCTACTGCTCTATGGGTTAGCGATTGGCTTGGCCTTTGGTCATGCGCTCTACCTCTACTTGTTGGGTGACATCACCGTCGGTCAGGTGATTGCGTACATGGCACTGCTGGCGACATTACGTTCGCCTGTGCGTTTCCTGTTGCGTACATCATCGATCATCCAGCTCAGTCTTGCAGGCGCACGACGTGTGTTGGAAACCATCTTGACTGAAACAGAGTTGGATCAAAATACCGATGGATTGACGCAGACGATTAAGGGTGATGTCATTTTTGAGCAAGTGGACTTTCGCTATGATGACGATGCGCCACTCGTCCTTAGCGACATTTCATTTCATGTCAAACCAGGACAGACCATCGCCATTGTTGGGCAAACGGGCGCAGGCAAGAGTACGCTCACCAAGCTGATTAACCGTACTTTTGACACCAATGCTGGGCGTGTATTGGTCGATGGCGTTGATGTTCGTGATTGGAGCATGGACAGCCTACGTGCCCAAATCGCCACCATTGAGCAAGACATCTTTCTTTTTTCGCGCACGATTGCCGAGAACATTGCCTTTGGCGCACACGATGAGGTGACGCAAGAAGAGATTGAGGCTGCGGCCAAAGAAGCACAGGCACATGAATTTATCACCAGCTTTCCCGACGACTACAAAACCGTCATTGGTGAACGCGGCGTCATGCTCTCCGGTGGGCAGCGACAACGGCTTGCCATCGCCCGCGCCTTTCTCAGTGACCCTCGCATTCTGGTTCTGGATGACTCTACCAGTGCTATCGACAGCAATACGGAGGACCAGATTCAGCGTGCTATGCGCCGTATTTTAGAAGGGCGTACAACCCTTCTGATTACCCATCGGCTGTCACAAATTCGCAATGCAGATCAGATTTTGTTGATGAAGAATGGGCGGGTGATTGCGCAGGGGGTGCATAATGAGTTGATTGAGGCGAATACTGTCTATCGACAGATATTTATGCCAGAAGGGTAAACGCCATTCTAGCCAATAAAAGCGTTAGCATCAGAAAAATAGTATGCACATTTGTGCAATAGTGAAAAGGAACAAACATGGTACGTCGACAGCCAAGCCTCTCTGCACAGGAGGCACTGGCACTACACAAACAGGCGTTGGTTATTGATACCCAGCAGCCACCACTTACCACTGGACTTGTATTCACCCCGGGTATGCGCAAATCGCTGGATGAGCTCGCAAAATTGGGTCGTACACGGACCGAAGCGGCAACCGTTCTTGAGAATGTCCTGGCGAGGGACATCCAGGTTTCACCGGAAGCGGGGCAGATGTACCTCGATATGTGGAAACGGTCCGGTGTTACCGCAGCGTGTGGAACCTATTCGGGCTGGGGGATTTCCACCGCCTTTGAATCTACCATACGCAAGATTGCCAATGCACAGGCGATCATCAACGCGCTCGACAGTGAGATGCTGTTGGTCAGGAATGCCAGCGATATCGAACAGGCCCACGCCGAAAACAAATATGGTATCATCATCGACTTCCAAAATACATCCCCGTTGGGGGATGATCTCAGCCGGGTGGACCTCTTTTATGGTTTGGGGTTGCGCATGGTTCAGTTGAACTATAATCTTCAGGACCTCGTCGGCACGGGTTGTACCGAAACCTATCAGGGAGGGTTGACCTATTTTGGCCGGGAATTGGTCACAATGCTGAATGACCGTAATATTTTGGTCGATGTCAGTCACAGCAGCGAACAGGTCGGCTGGGACGCGATGGAGATGTCTTCCGCTCCTGTTATTGTATCGCATTCGTCCAGCAAAGCCGTTGCCTATCACGACCGTGGCAAGACTGATAAGTTCGCCAGAGCGATTGCGGAACAGGGTGGCTACTTTGGTGTCGTCGCCATTCCTGGATTCATCCGCGAAACGCCCTGCGCAACCGTGCAAGACGTCGTCCGCCATATCGATCATCTCGTCAATGTCTGTGGCATTGATCATGTGGGGGTTGGGACCGATAAGGCAGGGCCGGGGCCGAGGACCAGCTCGATGATTGAGTATCCTGATAACATGCCGCAACAGCTACCAGGTGAATTCAACCGCACTGGTTTCCGCCTCGAAGAACACCGGCTCACCGATGAGTACGATATGACCGACTTCCAGAGCTTTGGCGATTGGCCCAATATCACGGTTGCGCTCGCCGCCGCCGGATATACGGAGGATGAGTTACGCAAGCTGTTGGGGCTCAATTATTTGCGTGTGTTTGCGGAAGTTGTGGGATAGGCTGTGGGATAGATTGTGTCAATTCAGTCCAACGGCCAGTTGGACTGAATTGCTAATTGTGTTGATTAGTCACGCAAATCCAACCACGCCACTTCCTTCTCTGTCAACTCAACTTCACTGGCGGACACATTGACGGCAACTTCCTCGGCATTGCGGCTGCCAACCAATGCATGGATGCCCTGTGGCTGGTTCAACACATAGGCCAATGCCAGTTGTGGGATGGTCATGCCCTTTTCGTTGGCAAGCTCATCGACGCGATCCAAACGTTGGAAATTTTCCTCGTGACAGTAGACTTCGACACAAAGTTTGTCATAATAGATTTCAAAACTATCCAAATTATCACGACGGAAGCGACCACTGAAGAAGCCACCCGCCAGGCTTGACCACGTAAAGAGTGAAATTTTGTTATCAAGATACCACTGGCGGTCGGTTGCCCCTGCTGGGCCACTGAGACTGATGCAATCCGGCCAAGGTGGTTTGGCCTGTACGCCTAAGCTAAAGTTGGGGCTACTGCACAAGAATGGTTTCAGTCCGTTGGCGGCGGCGTATTCATTGGCCTCTTGCAAACGCGCTACAGACCAGTTGGAGCCGCCAAACGCGCCAATGCGTCCCGCCTCGTGATGTTCATTGAGGGCCTCGACAATGGGACCCACAGGTAACTCCGGATCATCGCGATGGAGCAGATAGAGGTCGATGAAGTCAATCTTGAGACGCGCTAGCGAGTCATGGATGTCGGCAGCAATGTCAAATGGGGTGACGCGTTTGCGGTCGCGGCTGTGATGCGCCCCCTTGGTCAACACTACCACCTGGTCACGGACACCACGTTCATTGATCCAACTGCCCAAGACACGCTCACTCTGACCGCCCCCATAGACATGCGCCGTGTCAAAGGTGTTGATGCCTGCCGCCAGACATGCATCGAGAATGGCAAACCCCGATTCGGGATCACTTTCGTTCATCATCATCGTGCCTTGAACAAGATGGGAAACTGGTTTGTCTACATATTGTATGGTACTGTATTTCATGGTGTGTTCTCCAATTGATTTGAAAAAGAAAGACTCTTTTTGGCGAAAGAGCCAAAAAGTTTAGGCAAATTATATCACCGACCATTCCTTCATCGCAATCAATCGTCACACGTCACCCGATACGGCTCATTGGGGAAATATTGCGACCACTCATTCTGGGTAAAGTTGCGCCCAGCGCTCTGGCAGGCCAACAGTGTCAAGCGGGACAGTGAGAGCGGCCAGAGGCGCACGGTACGGTCGAGGCTGGCGGAGGCCAACCATTCCCCATTAGGGCTAAAGGCTAAGGAGCGCACACTGGAACGATGCCCACGTAGCACCAATGGCTCAGTGATGATGTTGACTTGGTAGTCGTCGTCCGCAGCGGCGAGGCTGCCTGTAGGAACGGGTGGCCGAAATTCAAAGGGCGAGACGGTGTTGGCTGGCGCGATACCCGCATCGTTGCTGAACGGTTCACTGTCGGATTGTGTATCCACTGCGCTGACATCCCCTGTGCTGACATCCCCTGTGCTGACATCCCCTGTGCTGACATCCTCTGTGCTAACAACTGGTACAGGCCACAGACGGACGGTGTTGTCAGAACTGGCAGAGGCTACCCGTTTGCTGTCAGGGCTAAAGGCGACGGCACGGACGGCATACTCATGCCCACGCAAAATCCATACCTCTTCGTTGATGGCTTCTTGGGCACTGTTGTGACTATCTAATTGGAACTCGGCAAGATCGGCAATATCGACCAGCTCTTGATTCAGAAGCGCAATCGGCCATAACCGAACCTCTCGATCTAAGCTGGCCGAGGCCAACCAGCGATTGTCCCCACTAAAGGCAATGTCATGAATACTGGCTTCGTGTCCCCGTAATTCGATGGGTTGGGTTACAGGCAACGAGGTGCTGATATCGTTTGCGTTTTTTGAAATACTGTTTTTTGACCATCCATCCACATACCACAGCCGTGTTAATTTATCATCACCCGCACTCCCCAGCCACTGCCCATCAGGGCTAAAGTTAAGTGTACGAATACCGTTACGATGTCCCATTAAAATGACTGAGACAGTATTAGAAAATTCATATTCTGTGGCAATAATGCTGGCAATGTCGTTGGCAATGCGCCCTGCTAGCCCTGCTAAAATTGCATTGAAATCCCAAAGTCGCACCGTCCCATCAAAACTGGCCGAGGCAAGCTGTCTCCCATTAGGACTAAAGCGAACGACCGCGACATTGTTGGTGTGACCATAGAGCAGAATGGACGGCAAGGTTGGGTCTGCCACAGACCAAAGCCGAATCGAACGATCCGCACTGCCAGAGGCCAGCCATTTCCCATCGGGGCTGAATGCCAACGTATTGATGGTCCCTGTATGTCCAGATGGCTGTGAAATTGGTTGACTATTTTCTGGGTCTATCGGTTCATCTGCCGACTCTTCAGTAGCCTCTTCTTCTGTATCTAACGCTGTATCTAATGCTGTGTCTAACCCGAGAGCAAAGTTCATTTCGGACAAACTATAGGGGTAGACGACGGATTGGGATAGTGGTGATGTTGGCTCATCAAGTGCCAGTGTATCCTCACTCTCGCCTTGTGTGAGCGGCCATACATGAATGGTTTGATCGGACCCTGCGGTTGCCAGCCAACGGCCATCCGGTGAGAATGCAACCGTGCGCAGGCTTTTGGTATGCCCAGACAACGTGATGGGATCGGGTGCAAGCATATTGATCGGTGTGTTTGGCGCCACTGTGTCTGTTTCTGGGCCTGTTTCTGGGCCTGTTTCTGTAACTGCTTCTGGTCTATGGGCGAGCGGCCATAAACGCGCTTGGGACTCTGAGCCAACTGTTGCAAGCCAGCGATTATCTGGGCTAAAGCGTAAGGCCGAGGTTGTTGATGGTGTGTCGATAATAATGGCTTCTTGCGACAGTTGTTGTAGGTCCCAAAGACGCACCGACAGATCGTGGCTAGCACTGACTAAATAACGACTATCGGTGTCTGTTGAGATATTGCCAAAGGCGAGGGCAATTACCCAATTTTCATGACCCTGCATAACCAATGGGCTTGTATTAAAGCGTCCTGTTCGGCTATTTTGGGTGAGGTCCCAAAGGCGAACGGTCCGGTCATCACTGCCCGACGCCAGCCAACGGCCATCGGGGCTAAATTGGACGATGTTCACGCTAAACGAGTGGTCATCCAATACGATGGGTTCATCGCTGTTGCCAATAGCGCCTGTGATACCACTTAGCTGTGCGGCAGCATCATTTTCGTTTGCTAACGGCCACAGTCGTACTGTACCATCGGCACCGGCAGAGGCAACCCAGCGATTATCTGCGCTAAAATCGACCGATTGGATAAAGCTGGTATGACCAGACCATGTTGTTGCTGGGGACACGATAGGACCATCAGGCGTGATCTCCAGATTTCCGTTGCCCAGATTTGCATTTTGGTCAGCAGGTTGCTCCAGTAAGACGGGAAGTTCATCTGGCACATTCCATAACAAGACCACTTGGTCAAATCCTGCCGAGGCCAACTGCGTGTCGTCTTTGCTAAATGCCAGCGTGTTAACAATGTTTGTGTGTCCTTCTAACGAGTATGCACCAACAAGACTGATGGACTGCAAGTCTCGGTCTGCTTGTTCCTCACCAAATAGCTGCTCATCAGCCAAGACATCCAATGCAGCATTGACCCCTTCAAGCGGCCAAAGATAAATTGGGTTATCGTACACGCCTGTCTCTAGCCAACGTCCATTCCCACCCGTTGCCAACCAGCGTCCATCATGGCTAAAGTCTACGGTAAAAATCTCTTGTTCATGACCGATAAGGACCGCTGAAAGAACCGTTTGCTCAGATAGGGTGATCAATGAGACAGGTGTGGTAATGGTTTCCGTATTGGTGATGTTTATCGTTGCTTCACTGGATGCTATCGGAGGCAGTACCAAACTGGGCAAGCGCCAAAAACGTGCGCTGCCATCATCGCTGATGGAAACAAGACCTGTGCTATCAGGTGAGAATTTGACCTTGCGTATACGGTTCTCATGCCCTTCCAACCGCAATGGTGTACTCTGTCCCTCTGTAACCAAGGGTGCCATCGGCCACAACAACACAGTACTGTCATGACCACCAGAGGCCAGCCAACGCCCATCTGGGCTAAAGGCAACAGCACTTGCAACCGATTCGTGTCCACCCAGTACAATTTTTTTGCGTTGATCAAGTTCTGTTGTCGGCAAGCTACTTTGATTGGGGCTGGCTGGATTGGGGCTGGTTTGATTGAGGCCAGTTTGATTGAGGCCAGTTTGGTAGGGACCAGATGGCTGGGCCGGTTCTGCATGGATGATAGGCCAGAGACGAACCGTGCCATCGTCGCTGACAGAGGCGACCCATGCACCATGTATACTCTGTGGCAAAACCGCAATGTCGTTGATGTAGCCATCATGATGCCCCAATGGAGAGCCAGTGACATCGGCCAACAAGGTGCGCAGGCTTTGCTCCGCCGAGACTTGCGGCGGCATCTGCATGGTAGAGAGGATATCATTGTCGAGATCACGTTGGAGATTGAGTGCTTCAACGGCAAGTAAGAGCGACCGTTGGGGGGTCTGCTCCACAGCAACCAGTGCTCGGTTGGCAAGCTGATCGGCACGAAAGACATTGCTGAGAGCCTGTGTCTGCTGACGTGCTTCTTCTGCCTCAAGTTGGGCAGCAATCGCTTCTCCTTTGGCATTAATCGCCAAGAAGGCTTGCTCCTCTGCGGACTCTCTTGCCACCACTGCCACTTCTCTTGCCACTAATGCCTCTGCTTCACGCGTTGCCGCTAGTGCCGCATTTTCCTGTGCTTTCTGTGCATTTGCCTCTGCTAGCGCCGCATTGGCGAAGGCTGCCCGCGCATTTTCTTCCGCTAAATCTGCGTTGTTCAGTGCAATGCGTTCGCTCTCTTCAGCACGCTCTGCATTTTGTTCGGCAAGCTCTGCATTGTTCAATGCCCAAGCCGTCAGCCCTGCCAAAAGCAACAGCAACAGCACACCACCAATAATTGTCTGCCACAGTCGTCGAATCCGTTTAGCCTCCGCTGCCCGTTGCGCTGTCTCAACAAATTCACGCTCAAGCTCGGAGAATTCGCCCGGATTGCGCGCCAACCGTTTCCCCATCTCATCAAGATAGCTGCCTTCATAGAGCCAATTAGGGTCTTTGTTGGCGACCAGCCACGCCTGTGCATCCACCGTCAACGCCGACTGACGTGATTGATTGGAGGTCAAAATGGGATGAACGAGGCGGTCATGGGCGATTTCATACCAGACATCATTGCCACGAATGTCTGCACGAATCAACCATGCCTGACTCAGCAAATCCACAATGGTGTTGGGTAGCCCCTCTGTATCCTGCTCACCTCGGTAGACAAGACTACGTGTTTGGGCAGGCGTAATCAACTCTTCGCTAAACCACGTGCGAATCTGTTGCTCGCTGACCTGTTCATGGGCTTGATTTTGGGGCGATTCAACGGTGCGAGTCAGTGCGGCTTCATAAAAGCCAATCAAGGCGCGGTCCACATCGCCAAATTCTTGGACATCCGCATCCTGAATAACGGCTCGATCTGGTGGCAGATTCTCCCATAGCTCACGACAGACAATTTGCAGATGGACTGGCTCGACAAAATCACTCAATGTATAGGTGACAGCCTCTTCACCTTCTTGCTCTGCCTGTGAATGGGGTGCGCGGTGGATTTGGGTGCGACGCAGGTTGTCCACCAGTGCTTCCGCTACCGCTGGTGCAAAGGTCCGACCTAGCTGCTGGGCGGGTTCCACAACGGCTTGCAGTGCAGCCTCTCGCTTAAGACGCTCCATGCGAAAGCGCGGTCGCAATTGTTCAGGCAACAAGTTGAGGTATGGGGTCAGTTCAGCGATAAAATCCTCGCGCATACTAAAGAGGACGTGGAGTGTCGGGTGCGTGTCAAGCGCATGAGCAATCTGTTG
>JBCCFC010000105.1:0-17151 GCA_039029935.1 Chloroflexota bacterium | reverse complement strand
ATTCTACTTGTGTCGTCATTGTTCTTCCCCTTTTCAATGGATAAAAATTGCTGATGCCTTCTCTCATTTATATGTCATCATCCATTTTTTGTCCATTTTTCTCTCAACCCAAAAGTTCATTTCTTACCCGTTCAAAGTATAGTCTGGCACGTATGGCTGGCTATGACATCAACTACAACCAAGAACCAGGGATTTCGCTTGTATCGACTCAAGCTGACCACTACGTCTTTGAAATCAGTGAGGTCAGCAAACATTTACTTGTATACTACACCTATGTACCCGCGTGTTATACGCTTACGTATGCTGGAAGTCCAGACGTTGGTGGATCGGTCAGCGCAACGCCAACCCCCAATTGCGGGGCAGATCGCTATGAGCAGGGCACAAACGTGACATTGACGGCGGCTAACGAAAACGACTATCGGTTTACCCATTGGCAGGGTGATACCACAAGCACAGTACCAACTGCCGAAATCACAATGGATGGTGATAAAAATGTGGTCGCCGTTTTTGAAGAAGTTCACCAGCCTGACCCGAATACACGCAATGTAGCCCTCAACAAAACCGTGACAGTGTCTGCTGGTGTCAATCCCCAAATGGCTGTTGATGGCAACCCGGCGACTGGATGGAACGCACGGGATGGTGGCCCACAGTGGATTGAAGTTGATTTAGGGGAACCCTATCCGCTTCATCTGCTCCGGTTAAGAGTCAACCAACTGCCTGATGGCAAAACAACTCATAATGTCCATGTAAGTGGTCCTGATAAGAACTTTACGCTGTTACACACATTTGAAGGGTTTACAGCATATGGTGACTGGATCACATATAAGCCTGTCACACCGCTAGGGGAAGTTCAGCATGTGCGAATTGAAACCCCAAGCAGGACTTCATGGATAGCATGGTTTGAAATCGAAGTCTACAGCCCAGAGGAGTCACAACTCTCTGGCGATATCAATGCCGATGGCACAGTCAACATTTTTGACTTGCAAATTCTCATCAGCATGATCCTGCATTCAACGCAGCCAAATAGTGAGCTATATGCACTCGACTGGTGGGAGCGTGGTGATTTGAATGAGGATGGTACATGGAACGTCTTTGACTTGCAAAGGTTAATCCAGCTCATTATTAGCTAAAACATACTACAGCGGATTTGGGAAGAGAACGGATTTTAGAACTGTGTAAACTCAGTTGTTTTGGATTGTCATTCCTGCGAAGGTAGGAATCCACTCCGATACAACGCTGGATTCCTGCCTTCGCAGGAATGACAATCCAAAACACCCAATTATTTAGTTGACAGGCTATTAAGTCTCTACGCATGGAAAAATCTGTTCTACTCCCAAATCCGATGTAGTACAAAATCCGTTAAATAATAAGGACGACACAATGAAACAATTTCAACCAAGGGGTGTATGCAATGCCATACCCATACCCCAACTAATCCAAGATCGTACATGGCTCTGGTTGAGTCTCGCACTCACACTGGTCTGCCTCTTTGCGTTCTATTCAACAAGCTATGCATCTCCTGATGCCTCGCCCGATGTGGAGAGCAACAGCGCAACAGCGGCCTACCGCTATGAGGTCAATACAACCTCGTGGCAGTGTGGCACACAGCAACCAGCAGCGGGCATCATCCGCGCACGGTTTGAGCCAGACAACGCCACCAACAAGATCCGCGTCTATGTTGCCAAATGTAATGGTGGGACCTTCTCTGGCAGTGCCACCATTCGCATCATCAACGATGACTCAGGTGCGTTCCAGAATTGGCGTTATCGCACGTCCACTGGCAGCTATCGGTGCGGGTCGGATGGCATCATTGAGATGGAACTGGAGCCATACTCTGGCGATAAAAAGTTGCGTGCCAGAGCGCGAAAATGTGCGGGCGGTGGCTTCTCGATGGGTGGTGAGATGTATGTTGCAGCAGATGGCAACATTATTGCTGGGCCAGATTCCTATTCAGCAGGCGCAACAAGCGAGTCGATCACCTTTACACCGCTGTTGTTGAATGCGGCTGGACGCCACACCTATCGTGCCTATTTCCAGTCGGACAATAACGCACAGGGCGATTACATCATTTCGGGCAGTGTGGATGCATGGGAAGAGTACCATTCCTATGTTTCCGGTAGCTGGTCTGTGAGTAGTGGTCAGCGCGAGGTGAGCTTCCTGTTTGATCCAGCGGCATTGGGCATCACGGGCGATTGGCGCAAATATCAAGTTCATGTCTTCCCATCCGGTCAGACCTATCCAATTCGTTCTGGCATCATCAGCGCACGAACGGTCGCCATCCCACAGGGCGATGGCTATGAGACGGATAACCACTTTACCCAATCAAACACCATCAACACCAATGGCAGTAGTCAAACCCATACCATTCACGTGCCAGGTGATGAGGATTGGATGAAGTTTAGCGCGGTTGCGGGGCATACCTATGTGATTGAGACCTTCAATCTGCAAGGTGGGGCCAACACAGTCTTGGGTTTGTTCTGGGACAATCACAATGATGGGCATCCCGACCTGATTGATGCCGACACCAGCAGCGGTACATCTCGTATTTCGTGGACAGCTGACCAGACGGCTACACGCTGGATCAAGGTGCGTGACAACAACACAAATCTGGGTGGGACCAGTGTCAAGTACAGTGTGCGTGTCACTGCATCCGCACCACAGGCCGATGCCTATGAAGTGGACAATGTCTTTACCCAATCGAAGAGCATTCCCACCAATGGCAGCAGCCAGACACATACCTTCCACCTGCCCGGTGACGAGGATTGGATGAGGTTTGATGCGGTTGCGGGCTATACCTATGTGATTGAAACATTCAACCTGCAAGGCGGTGCAAATACGGTCTTAGGGCTGTTCTGGGATAATCACAACGACAACCATCCTGACTTAATTGCCGCCGACACAGGCAATGGCGCATCACGGATATCGTGGACAGCGGACCAGACAGCCACACGCTGGATTAAGGCGCGAGACCACAATGGCAACCTGAGTGGCACAAACGTCAAATACAGCGTTCGTATCAACTCATCTGCACCGGCGGGGGACAACTATGAAACGGATAATGTATTTACACAGGCCAAGAGCATTCCCACCAATGGCAGCAGCCAGACGCACACATTCCATCTGCCCGGTGATGAGGATTGGATGAAGTTTGATGCGGTCACAGGCTACACCTATGTGTTGGAGACATTTAATCTGCAAGGCGGTGCAAACACTGTATTGGGGCTGTTCTGGGATGATCACAATGACGGGCATCCTGATTTGATTGCATCAGACACGGGCAATGGGTCATCACGGGTTTCGTGGACTGCGGACCAGACCGCTGTGCGCTGGCTCAAGGTGCGCGACCACAACGCAAACCTGAGCGGGACTAATGTCAAGTATAGTGTGCGCGTTACGGCGTCCGCACCACAAGGCGACAGCTATGAAACGGATAATGTGTTTACGCAAGCCAAGAGCATCACGCCCAACGGTTCCAGCCAGACACATACCTTCCATCTGCCAGGGGACGAGGATTGGGTCAAGTTTGATGCCGTTGCAGGCTATAACTATGTGATTGAAACCCTCAACCTGCAAGGCGGCGCAAACACGGTCTTGGGTCTGTTCTGGGATGATCACAACGATGGACACCCTGACCTCATTGTGAAGGATGAAACCAACGGTACATCACGCATTTCATGGATTGCCGATCAAAGTGCGGTGCGTTGGGTCAAGGTCCGTGACCATAATGGCAACCTTGGTGGAACCAATGTTAAGTATAGCCTGAAAATCATGGCCACACCGTCACAGGGTGATCAATATGAGCCAGATGATCTCTTTACCCAAGCGACACCGATTGGGACCAATGGCAGCAGCCAAACACACACCATTCATGTCGCCCAAGACAATGACTGGATGTCCTTTGATGCGATTGCTGGCTACGAGTATGTGATTGAGACATTTAACCTGCAAGGCGGTGCGGATACAGTCTTGGGGCTGTTCTGGGATGACCACAACGACGGGCACCCAGACCTGATCGACTCTGATATCAGCGGCGGAACATCCCGCATTGTCTGGACCGCAGACCAAACAACCAAACGCTGGATTAAGGTGCGTGACAACAACCAAGGGCTAGGTGGCACAGATGTCAAGTATAGCGTCAAGATCACGGCCAGCGGTCCACGCGGCGACCAGTATGAAACCGACAACGTGTTTACCCAAGCCACAAATATCAGCACCAATGGTAGCAGCCAGACGCACACGATTCATGTCGCTGGCGATGAGGATTGGGTGAAGTTTAACGCCATTACGGGCTATAAGTATGTGATTGAAACATTCAACCTGCAAGGCGGTGCCAATACTGTATTGGGGCTGTTCTGGGATGATCACAACGACAACCATCCAGACCTGATTCGCAAAGATGATAGTGCTGGTGCATCCAAAATTGAGTGGACGGCAGACCAGACAGCCGTTCGCTGGGTCAAGGTACGTGACAATAACCAGAACTATGGTGGCGAAAATGTACAGTATAGCATCAAAATCACGGCAAGCAATACACAACTTCCTTTGCGCGACCGCCCTGTCTATGGGTATCAAGCCCCCTGTGCTCCCGGTTCAACGGCCAGTGTCACATCGTTTCATGGCATCAATAAGAATGGGAAATCACCAGTAGATCGAAACCGGCGTGCCTATGACTGGCAATGTTTTTCAGGCGCAACGGAAACCCATCAGGTCCATGCACCCATTGGTGGCAAAGTTTTCGATATTCGCAGTGCTGGCTCTGCCGGAGGAATGATGATGATTGACGATGAACGCAACGATGTTTGTGTGATTCTGCTTCATCTTATACCAGGGACATATCAAGTGTCCAAAGGCAATACGGTTTCGCAAGGACAGCATGTAAGTGCCTATAGCCGGGGATGGGGTCATGTCCATATGGCCTCATTGAATGGCACATGTCAAGCCAACAATGCCTATGTCCATAGCAATGAACGTGTCATTGTCTTTAATGAACTGGGTCAGACCATGCCACCTGCCATCTCGATTAGTGGGACGGCCTATGACTCTGATGGTCCCATGAAATGGGTCACAACAGGCGATTGTGTCAATGCATCACACAGCTATTGTTTGGTTCCGAATGATGACCCCTATGGTGGCAGTGTTGTTGCCCGTGCAAGTCGAACCGCATCCAAATATTTTGATGATGTCTCTGGCAGTGTGTTCATCTTCTTTATTGATGCGCTGCGCGATGCTGGCGTGACCTATGGCTGTAGCTCGGCCAACCCACGTCTCTTCTGCCCAGATGCCCTGTTATTGCGTGAGCAAGCAGCCGCCTTTATGGTGCGCAGTCTGGGGCTGACATCCAAACAATACACAAGCTATAGCTATAGCGACATTGATGGCTCTGGTACATTTGACAACGATATCGAATTCTTGACCGAACTGGGCATTGTCAGCGGCGAGCGAGATGGCACATTCCTGCCTAAGAATCCCGTAACACGAGGTCAGTTCGCCAAGATGATCATCAACAGCTTGGAGCAGATGTCGAACAGCTATACCTGTGTTCCAGAGAATGAACAGGCATTTCCCGATGTACCCAGTAGTGACACGTTTTACAAATATATCCAATGTCTCCATCAGCGCGGCATTACCAGCGGCTACAGCGACGGTACATTCCAATCGGGCAAGCAGATCACCCGTGCCGAGTCGAGCAAGCTGATTTATCTGGCATTCTTGGCCGAGTTGCAAGAGTTTGAGCAAGAAAGCGAGAACGCCAACAACAACAATAAATCGGGTGCATCTTCGTTAGTCGGTGTGACCGATGAAGATGTCGTGGCGACCAAGCGTTTCACACTGCCACACAATGATGTGGACTGGTTCAAGTTTGGGATTCCGACAGAGGATGCGGGCGAAGGGTTTGTCTATGAATACATTCTGCAAGTCGAGCATGGCAAAAATGTCGTCTTAGACATCAACATCGAAGATGAATCTGGTAATGAAATTTCCTATCAGGATATCGACCTTGATGACGACGATATTCTCTGGGATGAAGTTCACTTCTTGCGCATGGAAGGCGTGTCCGCTGGTGAAACCTATTATGCTCGCATTGACAACACAATGGAGCAAGCGGTCAAAAATGTAGAGGTCTTTGTCAACCTTCGTCGAATCAAGGTTGAGCGCAACGAACCGACCTGTTACAGCTTAAATATTGCCAGTACCCCATCCAATGGCGGTGCAGTGGAGATGTCGCCACAGCCAAACTGTGATGGCAACAAGTATACACCAGGTCAGGTGGTAACACTGAGTGCTGCAAGCCAACAGGGGTATCAGTTTGCTCGCTGGCAGGGGACAGCCAATGGGTTATCGTCTGCACTGACAGTAAACATGAACCAGGACCACAATCTGACGGCTGTGTTCGAGGAGGATGTCATCCTTTGTTATACCCTGACCTATGCCAGTAATCCTGTTGAGGGTGGTGATTTGGAGGTTTCACCAGCACCAAATTGTGAGGAATCAGGCTACATTGAAGGCACAGCAGTGACATTAAATGCGGTCAGCCAAGCCACCCATCGCTTTGCCCGATGGGAAGGTGTGCCACATGGTGAGTTCTCTGCCATTGAACTCACCATGAATCAGGATCACAGTGTCACGGCAGTCTTTGACGAAGATTCGGCCCCCTGTTATACCTTGACCTTGACCAGCAATCCGACCAATGGCGGCACGATTCAAGCATCGCCTCAACCTGACTGCGAAAATGGTCAATACAAAGAGGGAACGAATGTCATTGTCAACGCGGTGAGCGAGTCAACCCATGCCTTTGTCCGTTGGGAAGGTGCGACCAGCAGCACATCAGCCGCCATCGAAATCACGATGAATGAAGATCAAAGTCTGGTGGCGGTCTTTGAGGAGGATTCGTCGCCCTGTTATACCTTGACCATGACCAGCAACCCGGCCAATGGTGGCACGATTCAAGCGTCGCCTCAACCTAACTGCGAAAATGGTCAATACAAAGAGGGGACGAATGTCATTGTCAATGCTGTAAGCGAGTCAACCCATGTCTTCGTCCGTTGGGAGGGTTCAGTCAGTGGCACAGTCTCCTCCGTTGAAATCTCAATGACCGAAGATTACAACTTGGTGGCTATCTTTGAGGAAAGCACATCACCCATTGACCCTGGAGACATTAATGGGGATAGTCAAGTCAATATCTTTGACCTCCAAATTCTCATCCGCATGATCGTGCATCCAACACAGCGCGATGGTGATTTGTACGAGGCGGGATGGTGGGACCGAGGTGATCTACAGCAAGACAATGCATGGAACATCTTTGACCTGCAAAAATTGATTGGGCTGATTACGAGCTAAGAGATATAGCATGTCAGCTAGTTAGCGAGTCAGCATTTCAGACAGTCAGCATTTCAGACAGTCAGCTAGTCAGCCAGTGTACTGACAAGTTGAAGTGCTGACATGCTGATTAGCTGACTTGCTCTCTAAGGAGGGTATCTATCAGATGAAAACAATTATACGGTTCCTATTGCTAGTGGGGTTGGTGGGGGTCCCATCGGCACTTGGTACGACACCAGAAACGATGCTAAACAGTAGGCATGTAGCTTATGCCGCGCCTAGTCAACAGACAGGCATCACACAAGTGAGCAGCGTTTTCTCATCTGGCACAGTCGGTGTAGGCACAACATCCAGCACAGCGACATCGGCCAATTACCAGATGCAGGTTGCCATTGGACAGCCCGGGTTGCCCAACAATGCCACCACATTGAGCAGCGGCAACTATCAACACCAACCCGGTTTTCTGGCGATGTTCCTGCCAAAACAGGAAGCCACGGGTGATATCAATGCGGATGGCTCGGTCAACATCTTTGACCTGCAAATCCTCATCCAAATGATCATCAGCGGTCGCCCAGAAGACCCAACCCTCTATCCGATTGAGTATTGGCAACGCGCCGAACTAAACGGTGATGGTGGTTGGACAATCTTTGATTTACAAAAACTCATCAATTTAATTACGTCGTAAAAGGAGACAAGATACATGAGTAAATATTACACAAAAGTACTGGTCATTATGGCACTGGTACTCACAGCGTTGCCTATGGGGACGCACCAAACCCAAGCAGCCGAGTTGGAGGGTTCCATCCTGTTGGCAAATGCACCACAACAGACCAACACCTGCACGATTGGCACAGTTACGGTTGATGCGGGTGATGGTGGCTCAGTCGATATTTCACTGAACAATCAGGATGCAGTGGCGTCAGCACAGATTGAGATTCGCTATGATAATTCTAATGGTGTCACACTGACTGGTGTGAACATCACAGCTCGTACCAGTGGTTTCCAGACCAATTTTAGCGAAAGTACATCTGGCTCAACAACGACTGTAACGATTCTTATGTTTAACCTGACTGGCACAACCATTGCTGCTGGTGACGGCGCCATTCTAACGCTGGACTTCACGACAACAGCAGGATTAAGTGCAACCACATTGGAAGCAGCAAGTGTATTGCTGTCGGATAGTAGTGGTAATGCATTGTCAGCGGCAGGCGTAGATGGTCTTATTACCCCGCCTGGTGTCACACCTGTACTCACAGCGATTACTCCCAGCAATGGCGGTCTAGGCGAAACGGTCAATGTTCAGATTACGGGTGAAAATGTCAACTGGACAACCAACCCACCCACCAATGTGTCCTTTGGCGCGGGTATTACCGTGAATGGCAATGCGACCGTTGTCAATGATTCAACGCTCTCTGTTGACATCAACATTGCCATCAATGCCACTGTGGGGCCACGCACGGTCACTGTAACCGCTGGTGGTCAGGATGTTTCATTGGTCAATGGTTTTGTGGTGCAAGGACCGGGGATTGGCATCATCATGCCAACGGATGCCGAAAGTTATCCTGGTGGTAATTTTACTATTCCGGTTTCAGTGACAACAGATGTGACGGGCGAGGGCATTCTGGCCTATGCCTTTACCCTGACCTATGACGCCATGATTCGTCTGCAATCAGTCGGTCAAGCTGGAACCATGAGTGACAACTGGAGTGTCACAACCAACCGTGAGGCTGGTGAAGCTCGTATTGTGGCCTTTAGCGATACGCCATTGACAGGAAGCGGCACACTCCTCAATCTCACCTTTGATGTCAGCCCAGGAGCGACAGTCGGTGCAGAGACAGACATTGCCTTTAACGCGTTCCGCTTCAACGAAGGCGAACCTGCTGCACAGACACAGTCTGGACATTTCACAGTCATCACGCAGCCTGCGACCATTGCTGGCTGTGTCACGCCCGTACATGACTTCTCGCAAGTCGTCGCTGGCTTGCCGATTTCATTCACCAACATGCTCTCTGGCGCACAGGACGTCGTAGTCACAACAGATGCCGATGGCTGTTATAGCGCCGAGTTGGCCCCAAGTGATTACGTTGCCACACCGGCCAAAACAGGCGTCATCAGCAATGCGATTACCGTCTGGGACTCTGTTCAAATTGCATTGCATGATGCCAATCTGGAGGACAGCAACTTTAGCGATCATCAACTCATGGTCTGTGATGTTACACAGGATGGCACCTGTACAGCCTTTGATGCCGCCCAGATTGCACTCTATCGCATCGACCCAGCATTAACTGATTCGATTGCTGGACAGTTTGTCTCCAATCCATACACCCGCACCCATACAGGCCTTGGTGACGGAGATTCATTAGCCAGTCAAGACTACGAACTCTATCTGGCAGGTGATGTCACGCTGGATTGGCCTGCAAATACACAAAACAGCCTTGTACGGGCAGCCGCGCGTACCGCAGAGGCCGTTGTTGTCACTGCACCATCAGTCACGTCTGCGCCGAATCGCACCATGAACGTGCCAATTGCCATCCAGAACGTGGCACAGCAAGACTTGTACGGCATTGAGTTGTTCCTGACCTTTGACCCAGAAATCATGACAGTCAATGGCGTCTCCAGTGGCGACAGTGCTGACGCTCAATGGGTATTACAAAATATAGTTGATGCATCTGGCGAAGTTCGCATTGTGAGCTATAGCACGATGCCTCTTGCTGATGATGGCACACTGGTAAATCTATCTGTCACCGTCAATGGCGATGTCGGCGAGCAGACTGCGTTGAGTATCTCGCACTTACTCATCAACGATGGACAGCCTGTGACAGAACATGTGGATGGCGGTGTTACTGTGGTTGAGCAAGAACCGCTGAACCTGAAATTCTTCTTGCCGATTGTCAGTAACTAAGGTCTATACGGCCATAAATTGAGAAGATAACAGTCTGGCTGGCGTGCCTCAGATTGTTATTTTCTCACTTCTATCAACCACCTCACCATTTCTATACTGCATTAGAGCATAGTTTGCATTGTTTACACTGGTAAAAAACGCACATTATGCCCTAATGCAGTCTATCGTTCTATTGTAATATAAAGTGCATCTGCCCAGTACAGTCAATGACATGGACTAAAAAAATAGTAACAGTGCGCTTGAATCAAAGGAATATATATCGACATGAAAAACACAACATATCTACCACAAAAAATGGTAGCCATTATGCTGATGACTCTACTCCTGCTGACCAGCATCCCCATGTCGTTATTTACGGAGGATACAGGCGGTTACTTGCCTGTTGCTACCGCAAGTGAGCAGACAACTCGCTCCCCAATGCCTATTCCGTCACACACACTCTTTCGCACCCATATCCAAATCGCAACCAAATCTCAGTGGCGAATGCTGGATGAAATGGGCGTGACGATTTTGGATAGCCAACCCCGCCAGCGGGCAAATGAACAGCAAGTCGATGAGGCGGTTGTTCTCGTTGATATTATCCAATTGGAGGACTTGGCTCGATGGCAGTATCATCCACAGCAAACAGAGGATTTCTCCACACTGATTGCCGCTGATAAGAACACAAACACTGCGAACCTACAACCGCTACTAACACAGATGCAGACATTTGCGGATATGAATCAACAGGTACGTGCAGCAACCACGATAAACGCGTCCGCAGAATTCGCAGCCACGCTGACCAATCTGAGAAGTGCGGTGCAACACTTGACGAGCGCACAGAAGCAGGAAATCACAGCCATAGAGGAGACAGACAGTGATGGCGATGGCGTGACGGACACGGTTGAAGGGTTTTGGTGTACAGACCCAAGTCGCGCTGATACCGACTTTGACGGGACAGATGATGGTGAAGAGATTGCTCGTCTCAAGGCATGGATGAACAACGAAGTGGCGGGTCCGCCGAGTACAGGGAAACCATTTCTGGGCTGGCCTCATCAAAAAAGCGAGTGTTACGACGACGACTCAGATGCCGTGCCAGACATCGCCGAACGCCTTGATTTGGGGCTAAATGCCAGTCGCGAGTCCACTGACCGTGATAAATTTGATGATGGACAGGAGCTTTTTGGCATCACCTACTGCCAAGGCAACGGCGGCTATTGCAGCTATGGTGCGTTACCCCGCAACGAAGATTGGGGCGTCATCTTTGCCGAGATGCCCGCTTGGGTTCGTGCGCCTGGCAACCACCCATTGGTCGCCGCATACCCCGTGCCAGAGGTCGATATTGTACCGTCGTCCTTCAGGGTAGAGACCGTAACCGAGGTCACGACGGAGAATGCCATTGCAAAAGGCACAGAGCGTTCCTACAGCACATCCAAAACAGAGGGCACGAGTACCAGCGTCGCCAATACAACCACATGGAATGACTGGCAAGAAGTCTTCGACTCATCAGAAAGAACAGGGATTGTGGCGGCAAGTTATGCCAGCCATCAAATGCCATATGGGGTTATAGACGATATAAAAGAGGGGGCGGTTCGTGCAACCAAAGCTGTGGTTGCAACGGGTGTTGCTGCCCTTGGATGCTTGGATATTAGTGCAAATGCCAATCTCAACCTTAAATACAAAGGCATTGGTGTCAGCGGTGGTGCAAAAGCAGGGTTTAATGATCAATTCAACAATGCAAAATGCTCCAGTAGTATGGACCTTGCAAGGCAAATGTCACCTGACGTTGCTCGTTTTTTGCCCGAAGAACAAAATACAATGCAACCTGGCAATGTCACGGTGAATCCAATCAATAGAGTCCATGTTGATAATCATGTTGTGGTCAATAACAATTTTGACACCGATAATATTGTCCATGCCTTGGATGGAATTCAATTTGCCCAACTGCAAACAGGCGAAATCTTAGGCGAAAAACTCTATGACATCTCGGTTGCGCTCAAAGCCCCCCGACTGAGTACAGGCTCAACCAGTGGACGTTCATCGGGTGGGTCACAGACAACGACAACCGAACGATATGAAGAACATACCATCACACAGGGACAAGCCTTTTCGAGTGAAGAATCGTGGGCCAAAGCAACGGCAGTAGATTCTGTTCACACGGCAGACTTTTGGTTCACCTACAAGGTTCGCAACAGTGGCACAGAGTATGCGCGCGAAATTGCCAACCTCGCCTTTAACATTTACATTGGTGATGACCCCAACCCTGCCTATACATATTTTGTTGCCCCTGATTTGGGTGGTAATGGCAAATTCGAGAACTTTATGCCCAATGAAGAACATGCCTATACCTCGCGGCGTATTCCACTCAGTTTGGCGCAGATGAAAGCCATCGACTTAGGTGGTTCAATTCGCATTGTGGTCGAGGACTTCACCTATGGCATTGATGAACTCTTCTATGCAGATGCCAGCAATTCGGGCATGATGCTGGTCATTGAAGATGGCATGGATGATGGCGACCAACTGACTGAACCCTATTTGGTTCCTACATGGGGTGATGAGACGTTACTGCAAGTGTTGGGACGGTATTTCCCTCATGAAACCGACGAGGATGGACATATGATTGCCATTTGGACACCTGAATTTGGCAAGGATATGGGTGATGCAGCGAGCCTGCGCTGTGTTGAACCGCGTGAAATCGGGATCAATCTGTTCTGCAAACATGCGTTGTCAACGGCAGATTGGTGGAATATCTACACCAGTGGTCTGGGTGAGATTAGCGAAGGCTTTCAGGATGCCAAGGCAATGTCTGGCTCAGTGGCACTCTTCCGGTTTAACCAAGACCGAGATTTTGATGGCTACAGTGACCGATCTGAAACAAGACTCGGCACCGACCCCGCAGATGCCAGTTCTTTTCCGCGACCTGAACTATTGGCTGGGGTACACAACATTCGCACGGGCAACCGCGTTGTGTCGACCCTCTCGCTCCACAACAGAGGGTTCTATGATGCCTATGGTATTGAAGCCGTGATGATTGCGCCGGATGATTCCATCTCGATTAATGACAACACCGTTGGTGGTTCGGGTCGAGTCCGTGCGCAGAAACAGGTCATCGTCGGCAGTCGGCTGATTATGCCATCGCCCATGCCCGCCCCTTGGACACAGGATGGTTATGCCGTACCTGCGATTGGTGGATACTACACGGGCAGCAGTAATCGAAGCTACACCTTCCGTGTGAATTGCGGCAACAGCGGTGGTTGTACAGTTGGCAGTGGGTCATGGACCTTGGATTGGACGGACAGTGCTGGCAAAAGTGGTAGCCTGTCAATGGGCAGTGGCTATGCGTCCCCTACCTTTTTAGCGGTGGGTGATTTGGGTGTCACAGTCGCACTCTATAGCGGCATTGCCAAAAATGGTGATGCCATTACGATACAGGCGCAGACACCAAGCGACACCTTTGAATACACCATCAATCGTGAGCCATACACAGAACCTTTGGTGCTTGTCTCCTACAATGATGCACAGGGCAATCATGGCTTTGTGTTGCCAACAGAGGCAATGGCACTTGCATCCCCTGCCGATAACCTTGCTCCATTTTCTGGCAAGATGCTGGGCGAGGTCGGTGTTGCGCTGGTCACAAAGAGCGACTTTGCGCCTGGTGTAAACAGTGTCGAGCTATTGGTCAACAACCCGTCCGATAGCCAGTTGACGAATGCCCATCTCTATTTGGAGATGATCGCACTCTCTGGCAACGCCATCGCAGAAATCCACAAACAGGTGACACTACCACCTGGCCCCTCATACACAACCATGTCATTTGACAGCACCACCTTTGCCCCAGACTTTCAGGTCGATAACGAAGATGGGGAAGACTATATTGTCATGGCATTCCTCACCGATTATCAGGGCAATATTCTTGACACAAGCGCACGTCCACTTTCCAGCTTCCAGGATGACCCATTGCCCAGAGCACGTGTGGACCAAAGTACGTTGACGTGGGACGCTGGGACACTGGAACAAGGCACATTGGCAAAGATGCAATTTTCGCTTTCCAATACTGGCTTTGAGCGACTGTACACCTATTTAATGCCAGCCAGTGGATTCTCTTTAAGTCGCAGTAATAGTCACTCTATTGGTGTCGCCAATGTTGCGAACTATGAAGTCCTTCTTAATACCAATGAGTTACCCGTAGGGGCATTGGACCAAGTGCTGACGCTCAAAACCAGCGATCCTGACAATCCGGCAGTGGAAGTGCATGTAACAGGCTCGATTGTGGATGCGATTCCCGATGTGCCTGCTAGTGGTCTGGTGCGTCCCTTAGATATACTTTTTACCTTATCTGGTTCATACAGTGAAGGTGATTGGGTTGACCTTAACCATGATTTGGGAGGGGTTCATCCTGTGAAAATATATAGTCATAATTACACGACACTTTTTGGTGTGGGCGAGCATGTAACACACTTTATGTCCGGAACTGAATCATTTGATATGTTTGGCGATGGGCGTGATGGAGTGATGCCAGCGAGTGGCAATCTACACTATGACAATGGATTTGGTGTGGGATCAATCAATGGTTCTAAAGGTTCGAGGACAGTTTCAACTACCGATAGATATGCAGTCTGGCGTATTGAAGCAGGAGATGTTGTCTTACTCCATCAAACACAAGGCTCCGGTGCAGGATGTTGGGAACTTAATAAAGCAACCACAGACTTTCAGCGCGGAACAGGCTGGAAAACATATGAACTCGCAACCCCGCTTCAGTGTACCTATTCCAACAGCGGGAATAACCGTGCGCAAATTCTACGTGTCCCACAATATTCAACCTGTAATGTAACTGGCACGGTGACACCGATGTTTCCTTGGAATGGGACAATTGGAGGAATTTTTGCAGTCATGTGCCAGAATGCGTTGCATGTTTCTGGCAAGATTGATGCTACAGGGACAGGATTTAGAGGTGGTGTGTATGGCACATACTCTCATGATAATAAATTTGATGATGGTACACCTGGTGAATCATTCAATGGTGTTGGGAGTGGTGTAGTTGAAAACAACTTTGGCGGTGGAGGTGCAGGCTTCGGCAATTATGAATATTATACGAGTAGGCCTGGTGCCGGAGGTGGATACGGCTCATTGGGTCACACACGCTTTCCGGAATGGAATCGTGGATCTATAGTAGGTCAAGTTTATGGCGATCCAGAGTTAAAGTTTATACACTTAGGGTCTGGTGGTGGAACGGGAGCCGATACGGAGCGAGAAACCGATGGTGGTGCGGGTGGAGGTATTGTATTTATTTCCGCTAAGGAGATAGACATAACAGGTTCCATATTCAGTAATGGTGGTAATGGCGTTGGTGGCAGAATCTATAGCAATAAACCCCAAGTTGGTGGTGGTGGTGGTGGTTCAGGGGGAGCGATATTCATTCGTACATACGAATTGAATCGTGGAGTAACAGGTATTCATGCAACAGGCGGTGAAGGCGGTATGGGTTATCCAAGTAATATTCATAATAACCAAGAATTCAATGGTGGAGATGGTGGAGATGGCCGTATACGCGTCGAATCCTGTAAGTCTTCTGCAAACGCAACAAACCCTGTTGCTAGTACAAAAAAGCTCCAATGCCATATTGCTGAACAGCATGGAACTCCTTCTAGCGGCCAGTTTAGACTCAACCTACCCAATGCTATCACACGTGAACAGTCCTATAACATTCAATTTGGTCATCGCATTGCTTTCGCAAGTCAAGGCTCACAGGTCGTCTCACTGCGCATCCCTGCTGGCATGGTGAATCACCTTCAGCTAGATGCCTTAGTCAGTGGCTTGTCGGCCAACAGTACATTGTCCTTGGACATCGGCAATGATGGCTCTGTTGACTGGTCTGGCACAGTTGGTAACAACTCGACCAACGTCAGCCCAAACCTAGCAGATGTCGTTACTGAGTATTGGCAGATGCAGGGTGGTCCAATGCAAGGAACTCTTGATATACCTGTCAAGGTAACACTCGCGAGAGCAGGACAGGTCTTGCTGACCAACCTACAGGTCCAAACGACAGGGCAACGCATCCGCCATGTACAACTACCAGCCAACACCTACACCACCTTCAATCTGGACTTTTCGCTGGATGATGCAGGCAGTATCGCAATTGACATTGGGAACAACGGTTCCATCGACTGGACGACAACCATTGAGCCAAACACAGGCAGCACCCGTCAATGGACAGGCAACTTGGCCGCTGCACTAAATGGCTATCTTGCGGGCAAAAGTGGCACAGTTGATGTGCCTATCCGCTTCTATGTATCACCAGACCAATCTGTAACGCTCAACAATTACACAGCAGCGTTCAATGAGACTCACGCATTGCGTCTCAGAGAGCTACAGGTCGGAAATGGCTTGCAAGCCGCAAATACAGGCGAAATGAGTGTTGAGGAAGGTAGTGTTATTCCGCTCAAGGCAACAATTCAGAATGATGGCAATGTTGATACAGGGATTCTCACAGCGGCTTTTGTTGCACAAACATCGGCATGGGGTGATTGGTACGTTGGCAGTGGCTATGTGGAAAACTTGTCTGCCAACGGCCAAGCAGAGGTTGGGATCAGTTGGGACACAACGGGCTTTGCAAGCGATGAGCCAGTCCAGGTGAAAGTCATTCTCAACCCGCATCAGTATTTGCAAGAGGCAAACTATGACGATAATAGTGCGGCCCAGGCCATTGCGATTACCGAACCCCCGACGCAAGTCGTTGACGAGGGTGATATCAATGGTGATGGCGAGGTCAATATTTTCGACCTTCAAATACTGATTCAAATGATTCTTCATCCAACACCCGAAGACGAACAGCTTTACCCATTAGAGCGTTGGCAACGCGGCAATCTCAATGGCACGGTCGTCCCCAGCGGCCCATAATGGTGGTATTGCTACCCGGCCATTGCCTGCAGCACCGCCTCGAACTCTTGGTCGCT
>JBCCFC010000104.1:0-17176 GCA_039029935.1 Chloroflexota bacterium | reverse complement strand
TTCCCTTTTTTCTCACCCTCCATAAACCCTTGTCTATCGTGTCTTGGCTTTCAGATCACTCCTCATTCTTGCTTTTTAACAACACATTTGATTGTATTCGTTTCTAAATGTTTCCCTTATACTTTTTCAACACTCTCTATACACAACCAACTATGTTTGGATGGAATTTCAACGGACGGTTGTTGCCGATACAGCACATATCAAACAAGTGATGTTACGGCATCCTGGGTGGGCAGGGTTGATAGGTCATGTACTTGATGGACAACGAGGATTTCGAGCGCGCTCGGCAAAACGTTGTAACACTATCATCAGTCGGCTTTATGAACGTAGACGAGGTGACTGGGAGTATGCGCTTCAAGTTTGCGATTCATTTCTTGACGAAGACCTTCAATCGCAATTCTGGCATCATGTAAATCCGCTACCTGACGCCATCTCTTGTGATCTCGTTCCTAAAGGAATCACTCGTCAGCCAGAGGGAACCTACGTGGTCGCAGATTCTTGTAACAAAGAAACGGCCGCTTGCCACCTTCCCGCGTTTCTGGCGCAAAATATGGAGAAGTTGCGCATAATTCAATCCTATCTTGGCACACATCCACATGCACTCAAGGATCAAGCGCGTGTCCAGAGACTTCTTTCTTCCATTATCGAAAATCCACAAACGGCATTAGGGCAAAATAGTTGTTGGCCGCTGGGTGATATTATCATTGCCTTGCAAGTCCCTGATGGGGCGGCGGTCTGGACACTAGATGCCGATTTTGAACCGATTGTACGCTCATTGGGATTGACACTTTACAGCGATAGTAAAATGTAGATCGAGAGGATCGGAGCAAGATCACCAGTTATTTATGACAATACTACACTATACCACGCCAAGTGATAATTTGAGTTGATAATGGATGATAGCGTAATAACAATGGCATCCCCGCATACATTTTGATGCGTAAACTGGCACTCTATCAACTATGCACTCATCAGTTCTGTATTAATGTTCATCTGTGCTATAATGGATAAAAGAAGTGAGTTGGCTTGATTAAGACAACACCTCTTCGTAAAAATGGAGGTGATACTGTACTAACATGGGGATAGATTGCCATCTATAAATATTCTTCTGCTTGTATCCACATGCGTATATTCGATAGACCTATCGACTTGGCATCTCAATCACTCCAAGTTGGGTGCGCTATCACATCCAATGAACCAATCAAACATACCATATAGCGGCTGCCATCGTTGCCAGTACAAACATCGATCTATTTTGCTACGTAGCCGCTCAGTCCAGCCTATGGTATGGGCATGTTGAAGTTAAGAGAGAAGTCATATGAAACCAGAACGAAATCGTTGGGTGAACTTTGTGGCTGTGTCAAGTGGGCGGCAGGCCGAAAAGGAATCACCGAAAGACCAAGAACGAGAGAACCAGAAAGTCATTGAGGCACATGGCGGTATATGCGTTGCGACAATTCGCATAGAGGAAAGCCGCAGTATTGTGCGTTACGATGAGGCTATTGGTGGTAATGGCGCAAAGGGCGTTGAGGGCTACAAGCTGCTAGATGACATTATCACGAATAAAAAGGCTGATTTTGTCGTTCTGCGCTCAATGGACCGTTTGGCTAGAACCACAGCACTGAGTACAACAATTCAGAGTCTATGTGAGCAGGCGAAAATTACAATTTATTGCCGAAATTCAAGGCCATCCGATTACGAGATGGAGACAGGCCGACGCGATCCTTTTAAGCAGACAATTGAGGCTTTGTCATCAGAAATGGAAGTTCGCAACCTTAGCGAGCGAATTCGCATGGGTCGTAAAGCATCAGCAAAGAATGGCAACTTTGTCACTCAGCCCCCTTTCGGCTACAAGGCTTCATATGATGAGGGTGGAGCGAAAAAGATTGTCATCGTGGAAGAAGAAGCGCGTATTGTCCGATATATTTTTGAGTCTGTTTTGTCGGGTATGTCTCAATATAGAATATCAAAATCCCTGATTGAACTAGGGACAACCCACAAGGGGTATATCTGGCATCCTGCTAGAGTGCATCGTATCCTAAAAAGACACCGTATTTACGCTGGCTTTTCCTACTTTATCACAGCTGATGGCGAGGAGGTGCTTGCCTCCGGTAAGCACGAAGCGATTATCAGTGAGGAGACGGCTGAAAAAGTCTTGAAGGAACTCGGGCGTAGACGCTCATTCCCACGCGGCGTATCCTCCAAACGGCTATTTACTCGCTCGCTGGTTTGCGGAAAATGTGGCGGCTACTTAAAGGCTAGTGGAAGTCTCAAAACAAATAAGCGTGGAACCAGATTTGTGTACTCCTGTCGTCAAGCGCGCCCTGATGGTAGCAGCTCATACTGTAAAAAGTCAGTTATATATGAAGATGATTTGCTGGATTGCGTCCAAGAGGCAATTGAATACATTGTAGATGGAACTGCGGTGGAAGCCTTTGCAAAACAATGCCAAGACGATCTACATCAAGATTATCGTGCCATGCTGGAAGATGCAAAGAAAAGGCGAGATCGACATGTAATTCGCAGAAAGCGGCTATTGGATTTATTTGTTGACGGTCGCGTCAATATCGACGATTATGAGACAAAGTTAAGTGAAATCGAAGCTACCTTGATTGTAATTGAAAATGAGATTAATGAGCTTGAGGCCGTCATTGAGCAGGATGAGACACCGCAGGAAAAGCTCGAACGCCTTCAGAAAAATCTAATACAAGAGCCAGTAAAGTTGGCTAATACAGATCCTATCGCATTTAACGCTTGGATTCGTGACAATATTAATTTTGTTGTTAAGGATAGAAAGGTGATAGAATGCATATATTTATAGGTAAAAACTCTGTTTTAGACTTACATTATCTCATGTACAGGAGATGGCAGAGTAGATTTTGCATCCCACCTTTATCCCATGATACGCTGATAGACTACTCAATGACCACAAAGATAGCGTGTGGTCATTGAGTTTTTTTTACAGTGGGAAAATCATATGATATTTACAACCATTGCGGCTATTGGTGGCATATCACTGTCGTCAGCGATTGCAAAGAAACGAAAAGCATCCTCACGGCGTTCATTGGTTTCGTGTTTGCGTACGAATACTGACATCGTTGTGCATCGTGAACAGGTTCAAAAAGCAACACCAAGGCAACCATTGTCCGCAGTCTTGCGTCAGCTACTTCCCTCGGCGAGCATAGGGTCAAAAGAAAATCTGAATCATTTGTTGACGCTTTCATCGGCTACACTGCTCATCAATGTTGTCAGTATAATACTATTGTCACCCTTAGCGTGGCTCACGGTTCCTTTTTTACTCTATTTAGCCATCAACAACGTTATCTATGCAATTCATAATATAAGACAAAAACGCATAGGCTCAGGCATGGTGGATATCTTAAGTACCCTTGGCCCACTGTTAACAGGCAATTTCTTTGCCGCTGCCCTGACCTTTGCTCTGTATTTCTTTAGCCGAAAACTGCTGCTCAAAACAGAGGACGATTCGCTTGCCAGTTTGGTTGATGTCTTTGGTGAAACACCTAAAACGGTTTGGGTTGAATCGGAAAATCTTGAAGTAGAGGTGTCCTTTGATTCGGTCCGTGTGGGTGATATTGTGGTTGTCCATCCAGGCGAGATGATTCCTATTGATGGACAAATCATCGAAGGTCACGGATGTGTAGACCAGCGTGCGCTCACGGGGGAATCGCAGCCTGTTGAAAAAGATGTTGGTGATGCGGTGATGGCTTCAACCATGCTCTTAGAAGGCCGACTACGGATTCAGGTGGAAAAGGCTGGTGCGGAGACTACAGCTGCACAAGTGGGCAACATCCTTAAAAACACGGTTGATTTCAAATCGACTGTGCTATCTCGCAGTGAGAAAATTGTGGATAAGGGCGCAATCCCCACGTTGGCCTTCAGCGCATTGGCATTGCCTATTTTGGGTGTTGGTGGCGCAGTTGCAGCACTCTATGCGTCGTTCGGGTATCACATGCGCATCGCTGGTCCCCTCGGTGTACTCAACTTCTTACGTCTTGCCAGCGAGAACGGCATCCTCATCAAAGATGGTCGTTGCCTGGAGTTGCTACGTGATGTGGATACGTTTGTATTTGACAAGACCGGAACGCTGACAGAAGATGTGCCAACAGTGGGTCAGGTGTATACATGCAACACCATGGCTGAACAGACGCTGCTGGCCTATGCCGCCGCCGCCGAGGATAAACAGGCACATCCTATCGCCCATGCCATCCGCCAAGAGGCTAGCAATCGCGGATTGACTTTTCCAGCCATCACCGACTCCAAGGTAGAGATGGGGTATGGTCTCACTGTCCGCATCGAGCATCAATGGGTCTATGTTGGCAGCGCTCGGTTTATGGAAAAGGAAAACATTGCCATTCCAACAGAGATTCTCGTTGCCCAAGAGCAGTGTCATATGAATGGCTATTCACTCATCTATGTTGCGGTAGATGGACAACTCTGCGGAGCCATCGAACTGCACCCGACCATTCGTCCCGAAGCCAGAACCTTGGTCGATGGGTTACTCGCTCAGGGCAAAGCCGTCTATATCCTTTCTGGGGACCATGAGCAGCCAACCCAAAAGCTGGCGCAGACATTGGGGATCGAGCACTACTTTGCGGGTGTATTGCCACAGAACAAAGCCGATGTCATCGAGCAACTTCAAGCCGAGGGCAAATCTGTCTGCTTTGTTGGGGATGGCATCAACGATGCTATTGCACTCAAAAAAGCCAATGTTTCGATTTCACTCGCTGGTGCCTCTACCGCCGCTACCGACTCCGCGGGTGTGATATTGATGGACGGTACGCTCAATAAACTGATGACTTTGCTGGATATTGCCCATCAACTCGACAAGAACTTGAGACGTGGGACGCTGATGACCGTGATACCGGGCATCCTCTGTGTCGCGGGGGTGTTCTTTTTCAACTTAGGGGCCGCAGGTGCAATTATTTGGTATAATCTTGCATTAGGAGGCAGTGTCGCCAATGCGCTGTTGCCAGGACGCACATCCCGCCAGAAGTTGGGGAAACGTACTGCAAACAAGACAAACTTACTAACAGTAGAGGACAGGGCTGTTCAGGTCTAGTATTTGTAGGTCCCCAGAGGGGTCCCCTGCCTTACGCTCGCCCTTGTGTACCGCATTTGCTACCACTTAGGAATGGCGATTATTTAACTTTCGCAAGTTCAGTTAGCACGCCCCCGTGCGGGTCTGACCTAAATGGGTACGTTATTTAATCACCATTCCTTATCATCATCAAACGCTGCTCGCTCACAAAGCTCCATAAAAGTACGACTGGTACCTTCACCATAATATACGTCGTTTGGTACAGGCTTCTGCAATGCGAATTGGGGAAATGTTCTGTCAATAGCGGCATCTACAAATGTTTCCAATCGATCCAACGCCGTGTTATCAAACAGTTGATCATAGTACAAAAAGAGCCAATTACCGGACTGTGCCTGTTTCTCTTAAATATGCGAATAGATACGACGCCACAGCGTCTCGGCATAGATTTGATCTACATAAAATGAGTTCAAATAGTCTCGCTGGCTGCAATACTGGGCCAGGCTTTGGATAGTCGATGCTGGATTTCTGAACACACAAATAACTCTGGTATTGTGCAATAGCCTGCCGTTGCCAAGGTCCCAGCAATCATGCTTGTTCCGCTGCGCGCACACCCCATAACAATTAGATTGTGCATTTCCCCTCCAAAAAGATTATACTGAGTCAGTATATACGCTGTGTTTGTATGCTTATGTAATATACTGAAAGATGATAGCGTTGCCTATTTTTTTGAAGGTGTAGGTAGAATGTTACCGAAGAAGGAGAACCATATGAATGAATTACTTGACTTAATGGCTCGAGTTGAAAGCCCAGGGACATTTGCCCTAGATGGCCCGCTGTCGCCAACGCCACCGGGGTTGACCGTCAAGGGGCTGGGTGCGATTGCACTACCGTTTCAAGAACACCAAGCCAAGGCACTGATTGAATTGTGTCAGCAAGCTCCCTATGGATTGCGTGAGGAAACAATTGTTGATACGGATGTGCGGCGTGTGTGGCAGATTTCTGCCGAAGATTTTGAGTTGACCAATCCACAATGGCATGTATCGCTACAAGCAGCGGTGGATGAGATGGGGCGTGAACTTGGGTTGGAGGGCTGCAAAATTGAGTTTGACCAGTACAAGTTGCTGGTCTATGAAACTGGCTCATTCTTTGCGGCCCATCGTGACACCGAGAAAATCCCTAACATGTTTGCCACGCTGGTCGTCAACCTGCCCTCAACCCATGAAGGTGGTGAGCTGGTGATCAGTCATGGTGGACAAACCCATACTGTCTCATATGCCGACAGCGATCCCTTTCTCCCCAGCTATGCCGTCTTCTATGCCGACTGTTACCACGAGGTCAAGCCTGTCACATCAGGCTACCGACTCTCCATCGTCTACAATCTTGCCATTGCCGACCGTGAGGAGCAGCCTCGTTTAGCTGAACAGAGCAACGTCTATGACGGGATCAGCCGTTTTCTGCAAACATGGGCGAGTGAGAACACGAACCAACCCATCTTGGCCTATCTGCTTGACCATAGTTATTCCGAGCAGAACCTCAGCATGGCAAATCTGAAACATGGTGACTTTGCCAAGGCGTCTGTGTTGTTAAATGTGGCGGCAGAGAATGACTATCAAGCCTATCTCTGCTTGGTGACCTATCACCGTGAGAGCTATGGGGAGGCCACCTACTCTTCACGTCGTGGATATTGGGGTGATGATGAGTTGGATGAATCAGATTTTGAAGAGTACGATATCGGTGACGAGGAAACCTATGCCCATGTGTTTATGAGCACAGAGGGTGTCCGTTCCAGCATCAAACAATTGGCGTTGTCCGGTGATGAGCTGATTGCGAACACGGCTTTAATGGATGGCGATTACGAAATGTCTATCTCTGAGGCAACGGGCAACGAGGGTGCAACCAAGGACCTCTGGTATCATCGGGGCGCGGTCATCATGTGGCCGCTGGCACACGAATTTGATCTGCTGCCTTCAATGGATGTTTCGTATGGCGTTGAGTTGTTGAATAAGGTTCTCAACAATCAGGACAATGAACGCTATGCATCGATCACACGCCCACAATTGATTCAGCTTGCCGACAGTCTCATGGCCCGCTCCTCTGCATCCCTCTTGGATCGGGTTGATTTATCCGAAGAAGTCATCGCAATTGGTGATACGGGTTTGCTCACAAAGTTGTTAGAGCAGAAGACGTTCCGGAGCTATGATTATGGCAAACAGGACGTTCAGCTCTTTAGACGGATTGTAGACCAGTTTGGTTGGCAACCCTTTGATGACCTGATTCGTCCCAAGCTGAACGGAAAGATGAGCGTTTTACAATGGGTCAACAAACTGGTACTCGCAAAGCCATTACCGTCCAGTGAAGGCGAAACGTTGATGATAGGTTGGGTCAAGATGTTGTGGGCGGCAATGCGCCAAAATCAGCTGACGCGCGATGATATCGCCCACTTTATGCAGATGATTGCGCGGCTCGACATCGGTGCATTGACCGACGAGTTCATTGCGACGATGGCGAGCCAGCCCCGCACGTTCATCGAGAAAGTACGGCCAACCTACCCAACCACTCGCTATCGACGCTCATCCCCTCCGCAGCCAGCCGAAGTCAAGCACGATTTCTTGACCGACATCTACGCCCGTGCTGTGCTGGACAGCTATCAGGCACTGTCTGACCATCGCTATGCTCACGGCATCATGCGCTCCTTTGCCAACGATGTCGTCGAACAGCTTGAAGAGGAACACCCAATGGCCCCTGTCCCGCCAGAGACATGGGCGCGTGAAGGGCAGCTTAACTGTGACTGTAAATTCTGTAAACAGGTCAACGAATTTCTGCCTGACCCAGAGCGCAGTGAACTCCGCTTCTCCAAAACGCTCAAACGTGACATGACGCATGTACAAGATAATATTGAAGCAAGCGATGTGGACTTGTCGCTTGAGATCACACGGATGCCGCCCAAGTTTGGTGGAATTTGCACCAAGACGAGTCGGAATTATGATGAGGCATTGGTGCTGTTTAAGCGAGCGCAGGAATTGATTGGCGAGTTGGCGCAGGATTGATATACTACAGCGGATTTGGGTATGGGAACGGATTTTTGCTTCGGACAGGGGTGAAATCCGTTCCCTCCCCAAATCCGCTGTAGTATTAATTTTTTTGAAAACCTTGTAGATTTGGCCTATGACCCAAGAACAAAACACATCAAACACATCATCAACAGAACCAGGCGATCAAACCATCAATATAGATGCGATCAACAATGGCACGGGTGTCGCCATTGGTCGTAATATCGTCCAGCGGATCATCAAGAATGAAATCCCTGGGTGGACGCGCAATGTCATCCTCTTAACCTTGCTGATGGTCGGCATCATCGGCTTCGTGTTCATCATCCTGTTTTACTACGCGGGTGAAGATTTGGGTGACATTAGCGAGGCCATCCTTGCGACCGATACGCCGACGTCGGTTCCTACGACAACTGCGACTGAAACGTCAACGGCCATCCCCACCACCACACCCTCCATCACGCCCACACCTGCCCCCACGTCAACTTCCATCCCCACCGCAACACCCTCTACCACACCGACGCCAACCCTCTCCCCGCCAGCAGCCGATGATGAAACTCTGATTCTGATCGCCGACATCCTTGTTGAACCCTGCATCGAAGACCCAGCCTGCCCTGCTGACCCCAACCACATCACCCAACGCTTTATCGACACCATGCGCGAGACATTAATAGACCACCCGTCGATTCGCATTGAGCGATTGCCCCAATATTTCTACGCCGAAGGGGGCGGCGAAGAGGCGATGGCAATTGGCGAAAGCTCAGACTTCAACGCCGCCTATGTCATGTGGGGTAACTATGTGCTGCAACCCGATGAGGAAATCTACATCTACTTTGATATCATGGATAGCGATTTACCTTACTTTGGGCGCAGCTATGATGAAGCCTATGGACCTAGCCTGATTCAACCCAGCATGTTTGACTTCAAGGCGCAGTTGGGTTCGCATTGGGGACAGATGACGGCTTTTGCGGCTGGGCTTGCGCTGTTTCAGCAGGATAAACATAAAGATGCAGTAACTTTCTTTGAGACAGTGACAAAAAATACTGGTGAACTGTTATCTAATGATATGATGCGTGTGTTGCACTATTACCGTGGATTCAATTACTTTGAGTTAGGTCGTGCATTAGAGGCAAAACCAGATATAGAAGCATTGGAAACCAAAGAACAACTGGGAATCTCCGATGACTTGACTAATCCTATTTTAGTCCTTATTGGTGTAATTTATTCACGCCTTGGTGATAAACAGCAGGCATTGGACTACTTAAATCAGGCTCTCCCTCTCCTTCAAGAAGCTGGCAATCAGTATGGTCGAGCTGCCACCCTCAACAATATTGGCAGGGTCTACGCTGACCTTGGTGACAAGCAAGAGGCACTTGACTACTACAACCAGGCTCTTTCCCTCACCATCGAAGTCGGTGATAAGTCTGGTCAAGCTACCACCCTCAACAATATTGGCAAGGTCTATTCTGACCTTGGCGACAAGCAAGAGGTACTTGACTACTATAATCAGGCTCTTCTTCTTTGGGGTGAAATCAGTGATAAGTCTGGTCAAGCTACCGCCCTCAACAATATTGGCAAGGTCTATTCGGACCTTGGCGACAAGCAAGAGGCACTTGACTACTTAAATCAGGCTCTTCTTCTTTGGGGTGAAATCAGTAATAAGTATGGTCAAGCTAGTACACTAAACAACATTGGCACCATCTATGAAGAGCGAGGTGATAGACAACAGGCCCTTGACTATTTCAGTCAGGCTCTTCCTCTTTTGCGAGAAGTCGGTAACAAGTCAGGTGAGGCCGCAACGTTAGGCAATATTGGTCGGGTCCACTTTGCATTGGAAGAGTATCAAGAGGCATTGGATTACCTCAATCAATCACTACCTCTATCTCAAGAAACGGGCGATGTATGGAGCGAGGCGACGATTCTGAACAATATTGGTGCAATTTATAGTGATTTGGAAGAGTATGAAAAAGCCCTTGACTATTTTGACCAGACGCTACCAGTTTACCGAGAGGTTGGATACAAACTGGGGGAAGGACGGCTTCTCACCAATATGGGACGGCTCTATGCGGATCAAGAAAATTATGATGAGGCATTGGTATACTATGAACAAGCGTTATCACTCTTAATGGAAGTAAAGGATGCATGGGGAGAAATTGCTACTCGATATAACATGGGCAATGCGTATTTTGCCTTGAATCAACTCTCCAAAGCAGAGGAGCAGTTTATTATTTTGGTTGAAATGGATACGAAGTTTGGACACCCTAATTTGGATAGAGATCAACAGCGGCTAGCAGAAGTCCAACAATCAATTGCAGACCAAGAATCAGACGGTTCCAACAAAAACTGACTCAGAGAAAAACTACACGCTGTTAAAAAACGAACCCAATACTCGATTTTTGGCTCGTTTATCAAAAATGGCCTCGATAGGCATGGTAAAATTTGTCACAACGATGCTGGCAATGTCCCCTTCTGTCCCCTGAAAGTATAACTCATATTGCCCTGATTCAAGCCGATATTGCTCCACAATCCGATTTTCTGGGTCAACCAGCCAATATTCTTCGACACCATGCGCTGCATAATCATCAAATTTAATCCCTCTGTCTGTTGCTTCTGTGCTGGGTGATAAAATTTCGACAATCAAATTTGGTGCGGGGTAGCGCATCTGGTTGGGTTCAATTTGACTCGCTTTGGCCGTTCCAAAGAAGCAGATATCTGGGAGATAGTCATTGCGTGTTAACGACACTAATACTGTTTCAACGCGAACCTCACCCAGATCATGTAGGTCGACAAATGTACTCAACAATGCTGAAAGATTGACACTGCTCTTTGTATGACGATCTTTGGCGGGTGAATGCATAACGATTTCTCCATTGATAAATTCAGCGCGTGTATCTTCGGTCATCCAATCATAAAATTTGGCTCGCTCTTCTTGCTCCGTCGTAAAGATTTTCTCAATCTGTGCTTGATACAGAAATAATCGGGGCGAGTTGAGTAATGTTTTGAAAAGTGGTTCTTCTCGAACAAGAACAGACATGGTTTATATACCTCCTAATCACGATTCCTTTAGCCAGCGAATGCTAATCCTTTGCATTTAATGCTAATCCACAAAAATAATACCCCGCGTAGTAGGCAGGGGAACCCTCTGGGTCCTAATGCTGGCTTATCCGTGTACGACCCGCAATAGAGATTGCTAACTCCGCATAACAGTACGACCCGCAATAGAGATTGCTAACTCCGCGTAACAGTGGATATTTTATTTTGTGGAATGGCCTAACTGCGCCTCAAGCGCACGAATGCGTTCTTCAAGCAGTTGACGGGCCGCTGCTTCTTCCGCTGCACGGCGTTCAGCCTCAGCACGAGCCTCTGCCTCTTCTGCTGCAAGACGTTCAGCCTCAACACGAGCATCTCTCTCTTCTTCATGACGACGAATATAGGTCCCATCAGCATCATAACACCGCACTTGGTTGTCCTCGATTGCGATCCATGCCTCAACTGGAGTCATCCACAGCCAACCTTGTTCATTCGGCGTAATCGCCACATAACCGTTGGGGGTCCAATCATAGCCCATCAAGTCAAAAATTTCATGTCCAGCTTCATCATACCCTGTGTCAATGAAAATCACATAAGGGACTTCTAACCGTTCATAGGCTTCGTACTTACGTGGCAACTCCATATGTCTTGAATTGGGTGAAGTCACCTCAATAAGTACACTCGGCGCACTCCCCTCCTGTTCAACAGAAATGATTGGTTGGGAGCGATACTTATCATAAAAATCAAAAAAGATCGATACGTCCGGCGCATAGTGTCTTTCGCCCGATACGCCCCAATCAATGCCAACATTCCAATAAACAGCATAGTTTGGAATTTGTGATACGTATAGGTGGGTGTGCATAGCATTGTAGATATAGCTTCGTATTTGGTTATGAGAGATATTCTGCGCATACATATCTCCTTCTCGTGGGTGAAGAAAGTCTTCTAATGTCAGTTTGACCCGCACCCATTGTTCATTGCCATCTTCGTCGGTTTGGTAAATATCGCGCCATCCATAGGTGACTTCTTCCTCTCCTGGTATGGCCTCCTCAATCATCAGCATTATACTCCTTTTCTGAGAACGAAATACGCAGGTAAATTCTAACAACCCCTATTCTAAAGAGATAGGTGATGTATTTCGAGTTTAACATGTGTATTTGGCTTTGTCAAATAAAAGCATAGCGTGTGTTATGACTTGTCAGCAGTCGTTATTTTGTAACTCGTCAATATGACAAATCGCGCTATTTGATGTATAATACATGAACAATAGTTCGTCAACAATTCATTGCAATCCTACGCGACGCAACCTGCAACTTGCCCCCTGCAACCTGCAACTTTATAACTTTTTCAAAGGAAGTCATATGCCAGATTTACGAGTTGTCAGCGAATTTCAGCCAACGGGCGACCAGCCAACCGCGATCACCAGTTTGTCGGCGGGGGTCGAGAAGGGGCTAGGCCATCAGGTGTTGTTGGGTGTGACGGGGAGTGGGAAGACGCACACGATGGCGCGGGTGATCGAGGAGACGCAGAAGCCTGCGCTCGTCATTGCGCACAACAAGACCTTGGCCGCCCAGCTATACAGCGAGTTCCGTGAGTTCTTTCCCAACAATGCGGTTGAGTACTTTGTCAGCTACTATGACTACTATCAGCCAGAGGCGTATATCCCCAAGACCGACACCTTTATCGAGAAGGATTCACAGATTAATGAGGAGATTGACCGGCTGCGGCTGGCGACGACCAGTTCGCTCTTTAGCCGGCGTGATGTCGTGATTGTGGCCTCGGTGTCGTGTATCTATGGTCTGGGCAGCCCCGAAGATTATGGCCGGGCGGTTGTCAATATCAAGTCGGGTGAAATGATTCGACGCAACCAGATTCTGCGTCACCTTGTCGAAATCTACTATGAGCGCAACGACAATTCGTTGGAGCGTGGCAAGTTCCGTGTGCGTGGCGATACACTGGAGGTGCAGCCCGCCGACCGTGACTTTGCCTATCGCATCAGTCTGTGGGGCGATGAGGTCGAGCGCATTACGCAGATTGATACATTGACGGGTGAGGTGCTGGCGGAACATGCGCAGGTGGACATCTATCCGGCCAAGCACTTTGTGACGCCACAGGATAAACTCAACGAGGCCATTGAGGACATCGAGGGTGAATTGGCCGACCAACTGCAACTCTTTCGGGGACAAGGGAAGCTGCTGGAGGCGCAACGGCTGGAACAGCGCATCAACTATGATATGGAGATGTTGCGTGAGGTTGGCTTCTGTAGCGGTGTCGAAAACTACAGCCGCCCATTGGCACGCCGTCCCGCTGGCAGTACGCCTTGGACGCTGCTTGACTACTTCCCCAGCGATTGGCTGCTCTTTATCGACGAAAGCCACATGACCATCCCACAGGTACGCGGCATGTACAAAGGCGACCGTGCGCGTAAGGAAACGCTGGTCGAGTATGGCTTCCGCTTGCCCAGTGCCATCGACAACCGCCCGCTGATGTTTACGGAGTTCGAGAATCATGTCCAACAGGCCATCTATGTCAGTGCCACGCCAGGCCCCTATGAAACCGAGAAGAGTGAAAACACGGCTGAACAGGTGATTCGACCAACGGGCTTGCTTGACCCGATTGTGGAAGTGCGCCCGACCAAGGGGCAGATTGATGACCTGCTCAAAGAGGTCAACATGCGCACCAAGAAGGGGCAACGTGTCCTCATCACCACGCTCACCAAGCGCATGTCTGAGGATTTGAGTGAATACATGGCCGAGCTCAATATCCGTGTCCAATATCTACATAGCGAGATCCAAACATTGGAGCGTGTCGAGATTCTGCGTGACCTACGCATGGGTGTCTATGATGTCGTCGTTGGCATCAACCTGCTGCGTGAAGGGTTGGACCTGCCCGAAGTGTCGTTGGTTGCCATCATCGACGCTGACAAAGAGGGTTTCCTACGCAGTCGCAGCGCGCTGATCCAAACTATCGGTCGTGCAGCACGTCATGTTGAGGGCAAGGCCATCCTTTACGCCGACAAGATGACTGACTCGATGAAGTATGCCATTGACGAAACCAACCGTCGCCGCAAGATTCAGGAGCAGTACAACAAAGATAACAACATCACGCCCAAAGGCATTGTGCGTGGTATTCGTGATTTGACCGACCGTGTGAAGGTGTTGTCCGAAGGCAAGGTAGAGTATACAGTTGATGGTGAGTCTACAGAGGCGGCTGCACCACTTGATCCAACCATGCTGCCCAAGGATGAGCTGGCATCATTGATCAAACAGGTTGAGAAAGAGATGAAAGATGCGGCCAAAGCACTTGAGTTTGAGAAGGCTGCGGAGTTACGGGATCAGTTGACGGAGTTGCGGCAGGCGGAGTTGGCAAGGTAAGTCGGTGTTCGCTGGGTCGGTATTCAGTGACTGACAACCGATACACCGACCTACTGAATACTGACCTACTCCTGCTCGCTGCTGTCACTCGTATTCTCAATCACGGGCAATAGCGCACGGAACGAACTCTGATACCGCAGATGGGTGTCAATATAGTCACCGCTCCAACCGCCAAGCAGATGCAGGCTGTCGCCGCGACCGACGGCGGATAGGTGACGCCAGTTGCCCTGGATGGGCGAAGGGAAGTTGCTCCACACGCCTGTGTAGAGGTCAAAGCGTTCATGCGTTTGGACAAGATGTGTTTGGCTGGCAAAGTCATCCGCCAGCGGCCAGCCGCCACCAAGCGCAAAGAGCGCAAAGCCATCATAGACAAGCTCTAATCCAGCACGCGGTGTAGATAGTGGGGGCAAGTCACGCCAACTATTTTGGCTGAGTGAGTATGCCTCGGTAAGAGATAAGATTTCTTCGCCGTTGTGACCCCCAACCACATATATCTCCCCTTCATCATCGCCACCAATAATGGCTGCCCCCAAAAAGGCCCGTGGCGTGCCCAGACGTGTCACCAACAGCCAGTTGAGTTGCAACGAACTCTGAGCAGTTTCCCCTTCACCATCATTATCGGGCAGTTCAAGACGCCACACCTCATTTGCCATCTGCTGTCCATTCCAGCCACCAATCAGATACAACGAATCTTCGCTTGATACCAAAGATGCCCCGGCCAGTGGATTGGGCAAACGCGCCATTTCGCGCCAGAGACGTGTCTCTAGATTATAGACAAACAAGGTATCACTCAACCTCGTTTCGGGATTCTCGGACGCATCTGCCTGTCCATCTGTCGGTGTCGTCACGCCCCCCGCAACATAAATACGGTTGTTCTGTGCGGTCGCATCGCTGTTTGCCAGCGGTATGGGCAGCGGGCTGATCACCTGCCATTCATTGACATGTACATCAAACTGTGTGGCCGTATTGACCGGGTTGCCATCTGCCCCTTCGCCACCCAGTGCAAAAATCCAATCTCCCTCACTGGCAACAGCCATACGGCTGCGTGGCTGTGTCATGGGTGTGCGTAGTTCCCAACGCGGGTAGAGTTCGATAGTGTTAGGCGGTTGTCCTGTCGTGTTGACATCTGTCAACAACTCAGCGTCCGCCAGCGGCTGATTATCTGTGCTACCCCATGAAGGCCAGAGCAGAATCCAGATGCACACAACAGCGGCAATAACAAGATAGATTTGCTGCCATAACACAGGGTGTGGTGGCATGTCAGGCAATGGGTCAGGAGCAGGGATGACAGGATATGTGGGCTGCGCTTGAACGGACTGTAAATTGTGCTGTGTATTGGTTTCTACATTGGGGACTTCGACCCAGCCCTGCTGGATCAAGACCAAAGATGCTTCGGTGCGGCTACTGACCTCTAATTTATCAAAGAGTTTGCGCAGGTGAACCTTCACCGTGTTGGCACTGATGACCAGTTCGCGCGCAATTTCGGCATTACTGGCTCCTGTAATCAGTAACGCCGCCACCTCTTTTTCTCTCGCCGTTAGTGGGTTAGGTACCATACTTTGCGCGGGCTGGGTTTGACTGATTTCTGTGTCGGACTGCTGTTTCTGCATATCCTCGCCTTGTGTTCAGACATTGACATTGAAATGCCTGAATTATACCCATTGCCCACGCAAAGATGATGAAACCGTAGACCGTCCTTGTAGGGCGGTGACGTACTAACCCGCCCTACAAGGACGGCCTACGATTTATGCTTCTTGATATGGCAATTGGTATCAGATGTTGAACTAGGTTTTTCTCGTTTGTCTTTCCTTTGTCTCAGGTGTTTTCGATAAACATTATTCCACAAGATGAAAGGGAAACCAAATGGCTTGGGTTGCCAAAAATGATGCAGTGGCTATTGTGTAGGATAATAGATGTAGTCGGTGGTGTTGCGTGATGGACTATCAGGCATTGGTGGTGGGGTAGGCATCTCCACAACATTCAGATCATCATAGACTTGCAGAACGCTTTGGTTGGCAGGTGCGGATGAAAGCGTGATAGGGGCAACGGGTAGCAGTGTTGGGAGTGGTGTTGGTGTTGGGAATGGTGTTGGTGTTGGGAATGGCGTTGGTATTGGAGAAGGCGTTGGTGACGGCACTCGCATAGGTGGGTTGGCTAGAGGCGGTGCTGATGACGTGCTATTGACCTTTTGCCGTTGCTGACGCTCTGCCAGCGTCGGTGGCTGTGACCAAACGGTGACAGGCCAAGGACGATTCATGCCCCAGCGCACCGCTGTCTCATAGCCAATATCGATCACCCAATCCCGCGCCAATAAGCTGCCAATATCCTTCTGCGCGGCCACATCAATGACATGGAACGGCCCCTCCACGCGGTTGAAGTCATGCACCTCAATCCACACTTTGCGGTTGATATCACCGACACGTAATAACGCCGCATAGCCAATACATTCTGGACATAATGTCACCTGCTCGGTCTGCAAACGAAACTGAAGCACCTCTTGCATGAGACCGGGATTGTAGTACATGGCTTGGCCTGTTGCTGGCAATGGCGACACATCCCAATAGGACGGTGATAGTGTCGTCCATGTAGTATCGCTATGTACAGCGGCGGTGGCTAGATTGGGCAGGAGCAAGAGATACAGACATAGGATATAGATAATATTCTGC
>JBCCFC010000103.1:0-17409 GCA_039029935.1 Chloroflexota bacterium | reverse complement strand
TTTTTCTAAAAATTTGGTATTTTCTCATTACCTTGGACCAATCTGGGAGTCTCGATATTTTGAAGGAGAAATACCATGTCCAGCAATACAACCAATGTCAGTCGCCAACTCGCTGAGATGACTGCAACTACCCACTACAATGATATCCCCGAAGCCGTCATCATCGACGCCCAGCGGTCTGTTCTCGACTGGCTGGGGTCGGCCCTTGCAGGCGCATTGGAGCCACCTGCGCGCATGGTGCAGCGGATGGTGACGACGTTGGGCGCATCTGCTGAAGCGACGGTATTTGATGGTGGGCGGTCATCGGCAGCAGGGGCAGCACTGGTCAACGGCACAGCCACGCACATCTTGGAGTACGATGATGTTCATAAAGGTGCGACCCTCCATGCCGCAGCACCCGTGATTCCGGCAGCGTTATCTGTGGCAGAGCGCGAGGGAGCCAGCGGTCAGGATTTTCTCCGTGCAGTCGTGCTTGGCTATGAGGCTTCACTGCGCATTGGCGAGGCCGTCAACCCCAGCCATTATCGCTACTGGCACCCGACAGGGACATCGGCCACTTTTGGTGCAGCCGTCGCTGCGGGGACACTACTTAAACTCAACCCGGCACAGATGCTCGATGCATTAGGAAGTGCGGGGACACAGGCATCAGGTTTGTGGGAGTTTAACGCCGACGGTGCGATGAGCAAACATTTGCATCCAGGCAAAGCGGCATTTAACGGCATTGTTTCGGCAGACTTGGCAAAGCTCGGCTTTACAGGGGCAACGCGTATTCTGGAAGGTGAACGCGGTTTCTTTCGTGCGACGACTACATCGTATGACGAGTCCCGTGTGACTGATGGGCTTGGCAGCGTTTGGAAGATCAGCGAGAATTGCTATAAACTCCACTCCTGCTGTGGACATACCCACACGGCCATTGATGTGACGCAGGATTTGCGTGGGGAGTTGGTAGAAGATATCCCTATTGCTGATCAAATCGCCCAAATCCATATCGCTACATATGGTCCGGGCTACGAGATTGTCAAAGAGATGGCCCCACAGACGCCCTATCAAGCCAAGTTTAGCATTGCCTATTGTGTGGCGATTGCACTGCTAGAGGGTGTCGTTGGGCTAGAGCAGTTTGATACGCAGCGATTTGGTACTGATGGCTCGTCAGGTGTGCAGGATGCCAATGTCAACGCGTTGTTGGCAAAGACAACGGTGGTAGTGGATGAGGCGTTATCAGCGATGTATCCAGCGGCATGGCCTGTGCGCCTCACCATCACCTTGGCAGACGGTCGTATATTGTATGGCAGTGCTGACTATCCACGTGGCAATCCCGAAAATCCCGTTGAGACAGTGGTGCTGGCCGATAAATTCCGCTCGCTAATTGTGCCACGGTTTGGTGCAGAGTTGGCCGAGTCGGGGATTGCACTTGTCGAGCGTTTGCCGGAGTGTGAAGCAGTGCGGCCTGTGTTAGAGTCATTTGGCCGTTTAACGTAAGGGCAGACCACCGAGGTCAGATTTCCAATCTGGGTACTTGATAAAACGCGGGAACGATGTATAATTCTATGGACGTTAAGAAAATGTAGGTAACATTTGTTGGTAAACTATCATACCGCTAATCGGCTTTAATAGAGATTGGTGTTCTATAAATCAATGGGAAATCTTTATGTTGTCGTTTACGTTGCTTGGACAAGTCGCTTTGTACAACGATGGGCGACAATTAACCCAGTTTCGCAGCCAGAAAGAAGTCGCCCTGCTGATTTATTTAGCCCAAACAGGGCAAACTCATTCCCGTGAATCGATTGCTGATCTTCTCTGGGACAGCCGCACCACAAAGCAGGCATTGAGCAATTTGCGTACCGTGTTGACCCGTCTGCGCAAACAGGTTGATGATGAACTGGTAGTGACACGTAAATCGCTGGCGTTGACACCGGAGAGCCTGCAACAGGTTGATTCGGTGCGTTTATTGGAAAAGTTGGCGCGGATTGGCAAAGTTGACACGGTCGAAAAAGCCGACACGCTTCGGGAAGTCCTAGATACCTATCATGGCGACTTTCTTGCTGATTTTCATTTGCCCGACACCCCACGCTTTGATGCTTGGTTGATAGAAACACGAGAGCAAATTTGCCGCCAAGTCATCGCTGCATATGATAAACTGGCACAATATACGCTCTCCACTGGTGATATGGAAGCAGGCATCGCGATTACCCGTCGCTGGCTTGCGGTGGATGGGTTGGATGAAAAGGCGCACATGCTGTTGATTCAGCTAATGATCGAAGAGGGTCATGTGCGCGATGCTGTCGCACATTACGCTAATTGCGTTGAACGGTTGCGTAGCGAGTTGGATATTGGACCGCCACCAGAGATGACAGCGTTGATTGAGACGGTTCGCCCAACACCGCCTCATATCAAACAAACAGCTATCAAACCGCCAACAGTGGCACAGCCACAGACCTTCCAACATCCGCTCATCGACACTACCATACCCAACCATACCTTGTTTAATCAGCCTGCAACCACGACACACCACAATCTGCCCGCATCATACAATCAATTTTTTGGCCGAGTCGCCGCCCAGCAAGATATCCATGAGCGACTCGACCAGCCTTGGTGTCGTCTTCTCACCATCGTCGGGCAGGGCGGTGTGGGCAAAACAAGGCTTGCCATAACTGTTGCCCGTCACTGTCTTGAGCAAGATCAGGGTCAGCAATACCGTGATGGTATCTGGATGGTGGAGTTGGCGGACATTGACACCGATGATGACGATTTGGCGGAGGAGATTGCGGTTGAAATTGCGACTGCGCTCGATCTGAGACTAACGGGTACGGAACGATTGACAAAGCAGGTATGCGCCTACCTGCGCAACAAACAGATGCTGCTGGTACTGGACAATTTTGAGCATGTGCTTGAAGGGGCGGTTCCCTTTATTCTGGACATTCTTAAAAGTACCCAACATGTGCAACTGATCATCACGTCACGAGAGGCGTTGCGCATTCAGGCCGAGTGGACGATTACGCTGACAGGGTTGGGCTATGTAACCGATGCCAGCGAGATATCAGCTGTCGATTCGCAGTCGGATGCCGTTGACCTGTTTATGGCGCGTCGGGCGCAGCAACAGCGTGAGGGGATATCGCTTGATGAACGCACCGCGATAGGTCGCATCTGTCGCATGGTGGAAGGGTTGCCGCTGGCGATTGAACTGGCGGCTGCACTCACAGGGGATGTTACTGCTGAGGAAATTGCAGCGCAGATGGACGACGGGCTGGATGGGTTGACCACGTCCCTGCGTGATGTGCCAGAACGCCATCGCAGTCTACAAATTGTCTTTGAGATGTCGTGGCGCACGTTGACACCGGGGTTGCAACAGCGGCTTGCTCGACTGTCGGTCTTTCGTGGTGGTTTTACCGTGATGGCGGCAGAGCAAATTGCCGCCGCCAATGCGCAGGACTTGGCCGTACTCGCCGACAAGTCACTGCTATCACGCAATGGCAACCGCTACAGTCTTCATGCCGTTGTGAGTGCCTTTGCCGCCGAAAAGCGAACTTCTGCTGATCAGACGCGCCATAACCACGCTGACTTCTATCTGACCATGCTTGCCAAACACACAGACGCATTGCAAAAATCTACCCCACAACAGGCAATGGCCGAAATCGAAGCAGACATTGCCAATGTGCGCATGGCTTGGCAGACAGGCTTGGCCGAACGTCAGGCCAATTGGCTCTTCGCTGCACTTACATCATTCTCAATCTACTACCAACTACGGGGGCTGGCACGTGAGGGCGAGTCCATCATGCACACCACGCTTGATAGGGCAACGATATGGGGCAGGGATGGACTTGCGTTGGCGACTCGATCCACGCTGGAGCAGGCGCGTTTCCAAATTCGGCTGGGTCGCTATCAGCCCGCCATTCAGACCATCGGCATGGCCTTGTATAGTGCCAAACAAAGCCCAGATCGATGGGCCGAAGGGATGGGGCATGTATTGTGGGGTGAGGCACTATGGCGGCTAGGCGACTATGATTTGGCCGCAGCCAAACTTATCCACGCCCTCGACGTTGCCCACTCCCCGACTATTGCCAACACCGCTGGCAGCACCTTACTCATCGGTTGGTGTCACCATCATCTGGGCATTATCTACGATATCCAGAGCCGTTATGATGCAGCATACGACCATTTGGAACAAGCCTGTATCGCATGGCAGGCAATCGACAATGCCCAAGCACTGATCGGCACACTCAACAGCACTGGCTTGGTCTGCTACCATCAAGGCGATTTCCCAGCCGCTCAACAGACAATGGAACAAGCTCTGACCCTTTGTACTCAATTGGATAATCGCCATGTCATGTCGGTGGTACTCAATAATCTCAGTATTATTTCGACCGAACAAGGCAATCATTTGGGCGCACATCATTACTTACAATCGGGACTCGAATTGGCAACCACCAGTGGGAACCTCACATCCCAAGGGGAAATTTACAACAACATCGGCAGAAATTATTTATTGATGGGCAAAACCGAGTTAGCCGCAGAAAGTCTGGCGCAAGGACTACAGGTTTCGGAGTCGATAGGGAATCGTGCATATGCGGTTATGGCGATGATGAATTTGGCCGAGACTGCCAGAGCGCAAAATGATATAACAGGGGCAGTAGCATGGTACAATCAGGCATTAAACATTGCCCAACAAAACAATTTACGAAGTAGAGAATGCGAAGCATTGATTGGTTTGGCAGAGCTTTGGTATAAATCCGATGAAAAAGCAGCTAGACAATATATTGTTGAAGCTGTTACTTTAGCAAGAGCGATACAGAATCTACAACTGCTTGAACGTGCAGAGGCTATCGAAAGCTATTTAAGCGTTTCTGTGTAGTCGATCTCGTAGTCGATCTCGTGGTCACGCTAATAGCGTGACATTCTTGGTTCAACCCAGAACGTTATACGATTAGCGTGACCTATGATTGTTCAGTTAAGACATGAATGGGCAATTCGTTAGCACCCCGTGTGCCCACCACATCCGCCGTGACTGGCGTAGGTAATTGCGGGTTGCAATGCAACAATCAGTGAGAAGATGGCGATAATGGCAATGGTCTTCCAGTTCTTAAAACGTGTCATGAGAAACCTCCGTAGTTTTTATGAAAAGAGTTTTTTAGATGTCTCGATGTGAGCTTCGTTGATGACCACAGCCTATCGGAGGCGCACACCCACAGCGCACCCAACAAGAAGCAGTTTTGGGTGCGTTTTGCCAAGTTGAGTTGAAGGTTGGGTGCGAAAAAATAGTGTCGTGGATTGTGGACCCAAAGGGTTCCCCGCTGATTAGCATCAAGACCAATCCGCGATCCCACAATCCACGACACTATTTTTTATCGCAAAGGAATGTATCAAACGTAGCGCGGACATCCTATCCGCAACGGGCAAGATGTCCGTGTTACGTAAGCTCGAAAGAGAAACAAACAATGACTGACTTACAAATTTCGATGCTAGGACCACTCACGGTGCAGGTGGCTGATCAAACCGCTGACTTTCGCACTGATGCACAGCGTGTACTGCTGGCCTATCTCGCCGCCCACCAAGGCACACCCCAACGTCGTGATACACTGGCCTTTCTGCTCTCGCCAGACCGCTCACAGAAGGATGCACTCACCTATCTGCGCAACCGCTTAACCCGTCTTCGCGATGCCATTGGTGACAATGCTGGTGACAGTGCTGGTGACAGTGCTGCCACACCACCGTTTCTGACCATTGACCGCAAGCAGATCACCCTGCGCACGGGCGATGACATCGTGGTTGATGTGACCCATTTTGAGCAGCTTGTTGAAACTGTTGAGACCCATGCCCACCGTGAGTTGGCGGGTTGCCCGACCTGCTTGGCGTACTTAGAAGAGGCGGTTGTGCTGGTGCGTGGTGAATTTTTAGCTGGACTAAATTTTCCCAGTGACACCTGGGAATCGTGGCTAGTGGCGCAGCGCGAGCATCTCCAACAGCGTGTGCTGGAGGCGATGACGTGGCTGCGTGATGCACAGATAGGGCGCGGTGAGTGGCCCGCTGTGCTGGATGTGGCACAGCGGCAGTTGACGTTGGAGCCTTGGCTAGAGGCGGCACATCGGGCGATCATGCAGGCACACACGCACATTGGCGACCGCAATGCCGCGCTTGCGCAGTATGACCAGTGTAAGCAGATTTTGTGGGATGAACTGGGTGTGGAGCCGGAGGATGAGACGCAACAACTGTACCAGAAAATTACAGAGCATGAGCTGGCGGTGCTGAGTCCATTGCAGTCTGTTGACATTGCCGATAATTTGCCCGCACAGGTGAGCCGTTTTTTTGGCCGCACAACCGAACAAGCCGAATTACTCCACCGACTGGTGGACCCGACCTATCGCCTCATCACGCTGGTTGGTACAGGCGGTGTTGGCAAAACACGGCTTGCCATTGAGGTGGGTCAGCAGATTAAATCGAGTTTTCGTGATGGTGTCTGGTTTGTGGCCTTGGATGCAATCAAAGGTGGTGCGGAGCAGATCAAAATTGCCGTTGGTGAAGCGGTGAGTTTGAGGCAGGACGAATCAGGGCAGGGGAACAAGCAGTTGACAGGTGATCAGGTCATCACCATTCTGCGTGATAAGTGTGTGCTGTTGATTTTGGATAGTAGTGAGACTGTGCTGGATGATCTGCTATTTATCCCTGAATGGCTGAGACGTGCGCCGGAGATAGCCATTTTAGTGACCTCACGCGAGCCGCTCAACTTTCAGGCCGAGTCGGTCGTGTTGCTGGATGGCTTGGCAGTAGGTAATCAAGAAACGGGTTCTCAAGATGCTGGTGAGCAAAAAATAGATGAAAATGGCATAGAAAACATTGTGATGAGTGACGCGGAGGCCATGTTTGTGGAGCGGGCACAGATGGCGCGGGCAAGTTTTGCCGTGTCGGCTACAGACCTGCCACAGGTGCGCCATATCTGTCAGTTGGTGGATGGCTTACCGCTGGGCATTGCACTGGCCGCAGCATGGGTACGCCGTCGTTCGTTGACGCAGATTAGCGACGCCATCGGTAAATCGCTGGATTTTCTCAGCACAAACCTGCGCGACATCGACCCACGCCACCGCAGTATGCGCGCCGTCTTTGAGACCTCGTGGCAGATGCTTGCAGCAGAGGAGAAGGCTATGTTGGCCGCGCTCTCGGTCTTCCCTGCCAGCTTTTCCGCAGAAGCGGCGGAACAGGTTGTGGACACGCAGTTCTTTGATCTCGATTTGCTTTGTGAAAGATCGCTGCTTCAACAGCAATATGAAGATGAACGATACGCCATGCACAACCTTGTGCGTCAGTTTGCGGCAGACAAGTTGGCAACCCGTACACAAGAAATTATCAGGGCTGTTGATCTGGCCTTTGTCGATTATTTTTATCAATTTGCCCGCAAACATCAGGATGCGTACAACCATCTACATCCGGAGTGGGGCAACTTCTCTGCGGCTATCACCAAAGTACACGCGCTGGACTCATGGCAGAGAGTACTGGATTTTGTACAGGTATTGGATAAGCCTTGGTTTCGGCAAATTCGTTTTAATGAGATGCACATAGGATTGACGTTGTCTTTGGATGCGGCAAAAGCGTTAGAGAATGAGCGCGCGTTGGCACAGACACTGCTGCGTCTGGGTGAGGTTGAACTTGAGTTGAACAATTATGGCGATGCCGAAGAGCATCTGGATGATGCACTGATGCAATATATGCATCTGGAAGAGGAACGGGGGATTGCACGCGCAAAGTATCTGCTGGGACGCATCAAAAATGAACGGGGTCAGGACGACGAGGCGTTAGCACTGTTTGAAGAATCGAAGCGTCTCTATGAGGAAGAAGAAGAGTGGCTGGGGGTCGCCGAAAATCTGATCCTAATCGCCTTTTCTCATATGAAGCAAAGTTCAGATTTCAAAATGGGGCGTCAATATTTAGAGATGTCGATTTCTTTACAACAGAATTTACCCCGGTCTTCGACCTACACGGCCGCGTTGCGTTACCTCGCGCGGGTCAAACTCAGATTTGATGACTATGTTTCGGCTGAAAATGATCTCATTGAAGCAACAAAAGTCTGTCAAGAACTAAATGATGTTGGCGAGTATGCGGCTGTGCTGTTTGAGCGTATGGTTTTGTGCAGTCGAAGCAATCAATTCGCTTCAGCACTCCAGTTTGGATATGAATGTTTAAAGTTCTTCAAAGAACTAGGGAGTCTCCGTTGGGAAGCCTCGGTTAAAACCCAATTAGGGCTTGCATACCAAGCAATGAAGAAACCAGCGCAAGCATTACCCCTATTGCTTGAAGGTCTCCAACTCTATATAGAGTTGGAGGACTTGTTCGAGCAAGCACACTCACATGCCTGTTTATATAAGCTATATGCCGAAATCAATGAACTCGAGAAAAGCCACAAGTCTAAACAAATGGTGATTCAACTAAACACGTCGTTGAAAAGTCCGTTGATAGCAGAGCTAATTCAGTAAGGCATGTTCAGCGTTGAGAACGTTGCCAGGGCCATGCGGTCCATGATCATCCCATACTTCTAAATACTTCTCTAACTGTTCATCAGGAGTTAAGCCCTCAAGCTGTCGCACATCAACCTGCTGCGAATCGACTTGCGGATTGATGACTACTTGGCGTTGAACTTCATCGCTGGCGAAGTCTAGATTGATCAATCTTGCCATCTCGACATTATACCACCATATTGTATCTTCATCTTGTCTAGTCCAAGGAATTTCTGTTGCATCTATCCTAGCTTCGTCAAGCAAGTGTTTGGCAAATTCATCAATCATCGGTCGAATCTCCTCAATGACCCGTTCTACGTTGACAATCTGCTCCAGATGCAGGGCAGTTCTGTCATACATATAAACACGAACTGGACGATCATCACGATTACGCTGATCCACAGGGTCATAGCCCCATAATGCCAAAATCTGTGACCAATCACTATCTAGCTTTTTTGTCACTTTAGGAAACGCATACCGATTGGGTCTTATCTTCTGTAGACGGCGGAGAATTTCGGCAAAAATGAAGACTCGTAACACTGGTGTTGGGTGATCTTCATCGTCTTTCCATACCCGATCTCGATCAATGGACATCAGCAACGCCTCCATACTAATGGCGGCAAATGGTCCAGCCACAATACAGCCATACACATCTGCAAATAGCTCTTCACACCAGCGATAATAGGGGCTATCTTCAAACTTCTCACTGATCTCAGGGAACGTTGTGCCATCTGTTAGCTTGCCGTATTGATAGATATGGTGTCCTACCTCATGTGGAATCGCCATCAGTTCAAACGTATGAAAGTTCTCCCCGAGGAACCCCTTCCCTTCAAATATGCTGGCCGCTGGCGGAACACGATCAGCACTGACACCAATCAACATAAATTGCTTGGTATAGGGCATGATGTGGATATGGGTCCGCTTGCTCAGATAGGTGATGATGACCAAGTTCAAGTTATCCTCAACATCACGGGAGTCCAATAGCAGGTGTTCAAAAGGAGCCACGGCTCTAATCGCCAGCTTATCTAAGATCAAAAGCTCTACCTCAGACGCACTCAGATAGTTGCCTTCTAAGCCTAAATTCCATCGTCGTTGGCGAGTTGCCTGCCGGATGATCTCTTGATCGGTTTCAATATGCTCAAAGCATTGTCGAAATAGATGAAGGGGCACAACCGAACCACCTTGTTTTTTTCGATGCATCTCTAAAGACTGCCGCATGAGTTTGTGAAGCGTGTATCGCGAAAAAGAATTTAATAAAAAGCTGAGGATATGCAGACTCAACTGCTGTTCAATCTGAAAATCAGGGTCCAAAGCCACAAACGAATCTTGGGGTTCGGCTGATTTGGCCTTATCCCAAAGTTGCTGGAGGTCCGCATAGCCTATCTGTGTGTTTTCCAGCGTGGCATATCCATTGCCATTGCTACCTCCATCCACAACTGGTGGATAGGTATATTGCAGAACATCATCAATTGAGATGCCACTAATTTCTTGAAAGGCACCAGAAAGCACTTCATCGATCTCAACAATTTTGCTTTCCATCCTCTCGATTCGTCCTTGTACCCACTCGGGGTTGACAAGGGCAGACAGAAGTTCTTCTACATCGCTTATCGTCTTGAACTCGCGAACGGCCTTAATGTGGATAGGCCCTTCTCCGGCATAGGTGATTGTGCCGTGCAGTGTGCGGCCATCATCATCCGATTGAACGGTCATCGCCGTGATGTGTTGATGTTTACGCGCGCCAAGCAGCCACTGAGATTGCACAGATGTGTTGGCAGGTGTGTTGGCAGATGTGTTGGCAGATGTGTTATCAAGTGTGCTATCACCAGAGAAGTCGATGTCGTAAATATTCTGACGTTGAAGCGTCGCTTTAAAGTCAACCTCCATTGAGGATGTATCTCTATAGATGACTGTCCCAGATAGTGTTTTGCCCTGATTGCCTGACGTGCAGTTGAGAGCAGTGATGGATTGATCTGAACTATCACCAATTTTGAATAATTCTCTTTCATGCCAAGATGTATGCTCATGGCCGTCCAAGTTTTGCACATCATACAAGTTGTCTAAGATATGACTCAGGGTGACTGTCCATTGCCGAGAGCCGTGTTGTTCGGTTTCGTCAGTCGTGGTAAATACGAATCGCCGTTGCCCCTCATACCCTTTGAACATTGGGTGTTCGGTCACAAGCGTACCGTTGTATGTCGTTAGAAAACCAAAGCGACGCTGGTTCTCCACATTGATTGGAAACCCATTTTCAAGGTAAATGGTGTCATTTTCAACAAGCGCATCACCCTGCTGCTTATTTGTTGCAGAGCGGATCGTCCACGTACCCGTTGGCCCACCATCCCGCTTAGGCGTACTGGTCGCAAACACCCCATTTCCATATTCCAAAGGATACTCTTTAAAGGGTTCTAGCCGCCATATCCATTCAAACGTGTCGAGATAACCAGCCCCGGGATTCATATTGAGTAGGTGGATTTTGTCACCGACAACAAGTGGCGCACCAACGGGCTTATCTTCTGCGGAGAGAACCAACCAGCTTCCTGAACCGATGGACCTGCGCTTGTTCTGATGGGTAGAAACAAACTGGCGTATGCGTTGGTCTTGAAATTGTGAGATGACAGGGTTGTCTCGGACCCACCCACGCACGTCGAGATATCCACTATTCCGCAGCCCATTCTCTAAATGAATGATTGAGCCAATACGAATGATGTTATCAGGCGTGTCGGCTTGCGTATCAGCGTACCTTGGCTCAACAAACCCAATTGCGCGGGATGAACGCAAGGGCGTATTTATAAACACGAGGCTAGAGACAGCGTATAGAAAATTTCGTCTGTTAATTTTATATTCCTGTAAATTAAACATAACCCTCCTAGATTGTTGTATTTTATCCACAAAGGTTGGCTCTTTGGGCGTTGATGGGGGTAAAACCCTACGACCAATGACATATCAGCGTGACACACTGGAACGTCCAAAGTATACCCTACAACAACTACCATGACCATCTACTGTCTTGTCCTGAACCTATTTTGGAAGCGTTCTGGAAGCGTCTTGGATGTGTTCGCTGTGTACCAGCTATTATCGTTTCAGCAGGTCAGCTAGTCAGCTAGTCAGCTATCAAGCTGAAGTGCTGAAATGCTTTGGGTGCGTTCTGGAAACATGTTGGGTGCGCTGTGGGTGCGCAGGCGGCGTACAATCGAAATTGTAACGAACAACGGTTAGCGAGTCCGCTATCAGCAAAGTTATGACAAGCTGAACTACTGGCTCGCTGAAATGTTGACTTGGTTAACTGTGAACACGTTGCGGAAGCGTTTTGAGTACGTTGTGGAAGCGTTTTGAAAGCGTTCGCTGCGTATAATCAAACTTGTAACAGCCAAATATCTCTGCGACGAACAAAACATGCCGGACACAACGACGAATGCCATGTTCATCGTGAGAGTTGGTCACAAATTCTTATCTTAGTAAAGGAATAGAACAATGCAAAAGATGATTTCAACGACCGTGCGGTTGCTCATAGCCATCGTGTTATGTCTGCCCGCAACAACGGCTTCCGCAGAGGCGTTATCTCGCCAAAATCAAACCATGGAAGCACAGGCCAGCCCAGTGGTGGGCAAAGCGTTAGTCACCTACGTCGAGGCAGATGCGGATATGCTGCTACTAGATTTCGATGGGTTCTTGTACTATGATTTCTTCGATATTGAAGTCGATGACGAAGACTTCGGAATTTTTGCAGGGGAAGAGCACGACCAAATCGTACTAGAAGGGCCAACAGGACTGGCCGTTATCACGTGGAAAACGGACTCCCCAGAATTACAAGATGCACTGATGGGGACATACACAGAGGTGATGGGGCTTGGTAGCCCCGATGACAATACCCTCCTGTTTGGTGATACAATCGACATCCGTGTACAAGAGGCGGATAACGGACTCCTTGATGTCACATTCGATATCTATCGTGGCGATACATCCGCTGGGACCTTCTCTTTTCTTGTCGAGGGCATGATGCCAGGCACAACTGAAGGGGGCGAGGATGCTGAACAGGAGGAAGTTTTCAGAGGCACCGTAGCCGATGTCAATCAAATTGTTGACATGCTTCCACCATTAATGGATGGAGATACTGCCAGCATTTTTGCAACAGAGACAGCCGATGGCGGTACAGAACTGGCATTTACTATTTATCGCAATAACCAAGTTGTTTCTACATTTGTATTGACACAAGGTGGTGAGGACAGTGCGCTTCCAAATTTGCCCATCTCATTAGAGTCGGTCAATTACCCAGAACGCCATCTGATTGTGGAGGCCGACGGTTCAGCCATCAAACTGCTACCCATCACGGCTGCAAGCACTGATGAGCAGAAGCAACGCGCAGAATTCCTCGTGGTGCCCGGACTTGCCGATCCAGACATGGTTTCGCTCCAAGTCAACAACGCTTCGGGCGCCTATGTTGTTGCAACGCCAGATGGGGTTACACTCCAAGGGCCAGATAGCATCGGTAACTTCCTTGCAGAGGCAACCTTCAATGTGCTTGATGGTCTTGCGGGTGTTGGCATCAGTTTCGAGTCACTGGCTTACCCTGAACACTATCTGCGACATTCAAATTCCGTACTTCAACTCAACGCGTCTGATGATTCACAACTCTTTATGGAAGATGCGTCGTTTAATGATGTGATGCCTGTGGGTGTGTTGGAACCCGCAAAAGGTACACTAAGGGTGGTTAGTTCTAAGTCTGAGGACGAGGGTAGCACTATCTCGATGCATGAGGATGCGTCGGTCGAGTTAATCATGGATGCCTCTGGTTCGATGTCTGGTCAACCGCTTGATACGGCCAAGCAGACACTCAGCGATCTGGTCACAAATGTCTTGCCGGATGATGTACCAACGGCCTTGCGTGTCTTTGGTCATTCGCCCGATGTAGATTGTTTCACCAACCTTGAAGTGCCACTGGGAACGCTGGACCGCAGCGGCATGAATGACACCATTATGAGTATGCAAGCGTTGGGTAGCACACCAATTGCACAGGCACTCGCCCAGGTCCCTAGTGACTTAGCGAATGCAGAGGGTCATCTGTTGGTCGTTCTCGTCACCGACGGTGGTGAGAATTGTGGTGGGGACCCACTCAAAGAAATTACAAACTTGGTGAATACAGGGGTTGATGTCCGTGTCAACATCGTCGGATTTGCCATTGACAATGCTGCACTCAAGCAACAGTTTGAGGATTGGGCCGCAGCAGGCAACGGTCGCTACTTTGACGCACCTGAAAGTGACCAACTGGGAGCAGCTTTGCAACAGGCACTAAGCGTTCACTACACCGTTTATGACGCAAATGGCAATGAGATCGGTCAGGGTGTTGTCGATGGCCCGGCCATTGAACTTGACGCAGGCGTATACACGGTTCAACTCTCAAACCAACAGCAGGATACATTCACAGTTGAAGTTGTCGGTGATGAAGAAATCTGTGTTGACCTCAGTACACTGGGGTTGGGTGTAGAGGAGAACATACCAAGTACGGTACAAGGGCAGGTAACAGATGCTACGTCTGGCGACCCAATTGCAGATGCAGAGGTCTGTCTTGTTGAGTCAGGTCAATGTGCCATCACAGACAGCAGCGGAAATTATGTGATTGCAGATGTGGCGGCAGGCGATTATACCTTCGAGGTAGCTGCCACCGGATATACGTCAGTTGCTCAACAACTCACAGTCGCATCAGGAGAACTGTTGACACAAAATGCGGCTCTTTCACCAGAACTAGCATCCGGCGAACTGCGCATCGTGCTGGAGTGGGGTGAGAACCCAAGTGATTTGGACTCATATCTGCGCCTACCATCACAGGACACTATTTCTTATAGTAACCAAGGTGGGGGTTCTGCACAGCTAGATTTGGACGACCAAAACGGTTATGGACCTGAAACGATCACTATCTCGCAGCTAGAGGATGGTACATATGCCTATGCGGTCCATCACTATGCGGGTAAAGGTTCTTTGGCAACCTCTGGCGCAATCGTCCGTATCTATGGTCAAACAGGGTTGGTCAAAGAATACACGCCAACAGCAGGCCAAGATGAGCGATGGTGGTATGTTTTTGACCTTGACGGCTCTGGTAACATCGTCGATGTGAATACGCTGCAAGCTGATGCACCGCAGTAGAATTAAAAGCCAGATTGACGCAATTCACTAGACTCGCAGGGCAAATGTAGACTATCAGAGATGCGAAACTGATACGCAGTTGAAGAAGTGGGGAATTGACATGTTGATATGTTGGTTCCTCACTTTCGTTATTATAGATACGATGCGGCTTGTTCAGCCAGCCCAATACCATTGACCTGACAAAACTCCTTGGCTTTTTTCGTGAAACCACTTAGGCCGTTCCACAAAATAAATTACCCACATATTTGTGGAGTTAGGCAGGGGAAACCTTTGGGTCCTAATGCCGGTGTTCTCGTGTACGACCCGCAATAGGACCCAGAGGGTACCCCGCTAACTCCGCGTTTCGATGGGTAATTTATTTTGTGGATTAGCCTTAGAGCCTGAATTCCCAAACAGGCTCTAATATCAATTGGCCTGATGATAGCCGCAAAGCCCGTCTTGTCATTTATCCAAACTCGCATATGGACTATGGGTTCTGTCTCCAAGGGGTTGGTGTAGAGCGCGTGGCGTGGGATGTTTATTGATCGCTACGTTGTTTCCATAAACTGCATCTCGTGCAACCGTCGATACAGCCCATCTTGCGCCAACAACACATCATGCGCCCCACGCTCGACAATCACGCCTTTATCCAGCACCAAAATCATGTCAGCGCGTTGAATCGTGGAAAGCCGATGCGCAATCACAAACGACGTCCGCCCTTGCATCAATCGTTCCAGCGCGGCCTGCACCCAGCGTTCGGATTCGGTGTCGAGGGCAGAGGTGGCTTCATCCAAAATGAGGATGCGTGGGTCTTTAAGTAGGGCGCGGGCGATGGCGATACGTTGGCGTTGACCTGCGGAGAGTTTGACACCGCGCTCCCCGACGATGGTTTCATACTGGTTAGGCAATTCGTCGATAAATTGGTGCGCATAGGCGGCTTCGGCGGCGGCTCGAATCTCGTCATCGGTGGCGTCGAGGCGACCATAAGCGATGTTCTCGCGCACGGTTCCGCCAAAGAGGTAGGTTTCCTGTGGCACAACGGCAATTTGGGTGCGCAACTCAGTAACGGACATCTGGCTAATGTCCATACCATCGACGCTGATATTCCCCATTGATGGGTCATAGAAACGTGGAATCAAGTTGACCAGCGTGGTTTTGCCGCTGCCGCTATAGCCAACCAAGGCGACCACCTGCCCTGGCGCAACATCAAGCTCAATGCTCTTAAGCACCAGCGGCGATTCTTGGGCATCCTCATTGTTAGATTGCTCTGCTTCGGCTTGGGTCATGTAGCGGAAGCCCACATCACGGAACTGCACCTCACCCATTGCTGCACCATTTTGATAGACAGTGGGTGTTGATGCTGGCAAGCCAGTTTGTGTGTCTCTGTGCTGTCTATAGCCGGGTTCAGGCGCCATATCCATAATTTCAAAGATACGCTGCGATGCACCCGACGCCTCTTGCAACCGCCCCCACATATCCGAAAATTCAGCCAACGGGGCGGCGACGACAATCATGTAGAAGAGGAACGACATCAACTCACCCGGTGTGATGATGCCCATAATCACCTGCCGACCGCCATACCAGATGAGGGCCGTAATCGCCAAAAAGCCGATCAATCCCATCAACGGCCCAAAAATGGTGCGCTCGCGGGTGCGGTCCATCGACGCCTGAAAACTGGCCTCAATTGCGGCTGTATAGCGCTCATCCTCATGTTCTTCACGCGTAAACGACTTCATGACACGCACACCCGACAGCATTTCTTCTAGCACAATGCTAGAATCGGCCAGCTTGTCCTGTGCAGTTGCCGCCAATTTACGCAGCCGTCGCCCATAGACGGACGACACAAGCACCAATGGCGGAATCACACCAAGGACAAAAAGGCTTAACTGCCAGTTCATCGAAAACATCAGGATGATACCACCACCAAAAGTGGCTATTTGGCGCATAATGCTGGCAGGGATATTCACCATTGCCTCTTGAATGATTGTGGCGTCGCTGCTGGCACGTGACATGATTTCACCGACGCGGTGATTGGTGAAGAAACGCAGTGGCAGGGTGAGCAGCTTGCGATGAAACGATAGCCGTAAATCGGCCACCGTGCGCTGCCCCACAAACTGAAGCAGATAGCGATAGCCCGCTGAGATAACGGCCTGGATTAAAAAGAGAATCAATAGGGCGGCGGTAATCTGGTTGAGTTGCACAAAGTCCTGCGCAAGAAAGACGGAATCGACCAATAACCCAATTGCATAGGGTAGAGCCAGCGTGATGACGCTGCTGCCGATTAGCCCCACGATTGCCAACGCCAAACGCGGCCAGTGGGGTGTGAGATAGGTGAATAGACGACGTAGTTCGCTCAAGGTATATCCTCAATCATGTGTTCATGCATTTTGAAAAATAAAAGAGGCGGTGATTTGTCAACAAACAAATCACCGCCTCTTTAGTGTACCATTTAAATACCTGACATACCGTAAGCCAGAATGGGAATCAGTATAAGGAACTCAATTCATCAACATTTGAGTGAGGAATGGTGATTAAATAACGTAACCATTTAGGCCAGACCCGCACGGGGGCGTGCTAACTGAACTTGCGAAAGTTAAATGATCGCCATTCCGAAGTCGTTTGCGACAAGGGCAAAAAGGACAAAGGACAGTATCGCAGGTTGGCTACCTGCGCCACAGATAACCAATCTGTGATACGGGTTTGTACTTGCCTATTCAAGAGCATATGCACATGGCCGTTTCGACATATCAACTATGCTGGAATTTCGATAAACGTGTAATGGTCAAGGACATGTTGAACAGCTTACAACAAG
>JBCCFC010000102.1:0-17539 GCA_039029935.1 Chloroflexota bacterium | reverse complement strand
ATTTCAAACGCAGCCATCTGCGCTGCTTCACCGCTTAAGCCCTCTGCCTCGACACGGGCAAAGGCTTCCAACATGCGACCGTAATCTTTGGGCAGCACCTTGACAAAGAGAGGAGCGGTCGCTGACCAGTTATCCAGTACGTGTTTAGCAACGGTACTGTTGGTATACTCATAATGACGTCGTACCATCTGTTGAACCTCAGTCAGCTCTGCATCATTGCTGATATCCATGATATCGACCATTTCGAGATTACAATTTTGGGCAAAATCACGGTCTGTGTCGAGTACATAGGCGATGCCACCCGACATGCCTGCCGCAAAGTTACGGCCTGTTGGTCCCAAGACAACAACGCTACCACCGGTCATGTATTCACAGCCATGATCACCAACACCTTCGACAACGGCGGTGACACCACTGTTGCGCACACAGAAGCGTTCACCCGCCATGCCACGGACATAGGCTTCACCGCTGGTTGCGCCATAAAAGGCGACGTTGCCAATGATGATATTGTCCTCGGCGACAAAGGTCGCTTCCTTTGGTGGGTAGGCGATGATCTTGCCACCTGAAAGCCCCTTACCAAAGTAATCGTTGCCGTCACCTTCAATCTCCAGCGTGATGCCGCTGGGTACAAATGCACCAAAGCTCTGACCCGCTGACCCTTGGAAGTGGAGTTCGATGGTGTCTTCGGGCAAGCCTGCTGCACCATATTTCTTGGTGACTTCGCTGCCCAAAATTGTGCCCACCACGCGGTTACGGTTGCGGATGGGGAGTGTTGCTGCCACGCGTTCACCATTTTCCAAGGCTGGCTTACATAGGTCCAAGAGAACCGTCATATCCAGCGATTGTTCAATGCCATGATCCTGCTTGATTTGGCAATAACGTCCAACACTCTCTGGAATGTTGTCCAATGGCATGAGTATGTTGGAGAAGTCCAGCCCCTTGGCCTTCCAGTGTTCAACAGCCTTGCGTGATTCTAACTTGTCCACCCGTCCAATCATCTCGTTGACTGTGCGGAAACCAAGCTGTGCCATAATTTCGCGCAGTTCTTCGGCAATAAAGAACATAAAGTTGACTACGTGGTCGGGGTCGCCCGTAAACTTCTTGCGCAACTCTGGGTTTTGCGTGGCAACACCAACTGGACATGTATCCAGATGACAGACACGCATCATGATACAGCCAAGCGCAACCAGTGGGCTGGTGGCAAAGCCAAACTCTTCGGCACCCAACAGCGCGGCAATGGCAACATCACGTCCCGTCTTGAGTTGACCATCGGTTTCCAGCGCAATACGGCTGCGCAGATCGTTCATCACCAAGGTCTGGTGCGTTTCTGCCACACCCAACTCCCACGGCAGTCCGGCATACTTGATGCTCGTCTGTGGCGAGGCGCCCGTACCGCCGTCGTGACCGCTGATCAGCACCACGTCAGCATGACCCTTGGAGACACCCGCCGCAATCGTACCCACGCCGACCTCAGAGACGAGTTTGACGCTGACCCGTGCATCACGGTTGGCATTCTTAAGGTCGTGGATGAGTTCGGCCAAATCTTCAATCGAGTAGATGTCATGGTGCGGTGGCGGCGAAATCAAGCCCACACCTGGCGTTGAATGGCGAACTTTGGCAATCCAAGGGTAGACCTTGCGCCCTGGTAGCTGACCGCCTTCACCAGGCTTGGCCCCCTGCGCCATCTTGATCTGCAACTCGTTGGCACTAACCAGATATTCGCTGGTGACACCAAAGCGGCCAGAAGCCACTTGTTTGATGGCACTGCTACGCGAGTCGCCATTGGCATCTGGGACAAAGCGTTTGGGGTCTTCACCACCCTCTCCTGTGTTGCTTCGACCACCGATGCGGTTCATGGCGATGGCAAGGCTTTCATGTGCCTCGCTGCTGATCGAGCCATAGGACATAGCCCCACTCTTGAAACGTTTCACAATCTCGCTGGCAGGTTCAACCTCATCCAATGGAACAGGCTCATTGTTACCCGCAAATTCGAGTAGTCCACGCAGTGTCGCATGTTTTTGACTTTGATCGTTGACCAAAGTTGAGTACTTGCGGAAGGTATCCCTGTTATTGGTGCGACAGGCATATTGCAGATAGTGGATTGTTTGTGGGTTGAAGAGGTGATATTCACCTTCATCGCGCCACTGGTATTCGCCACCTGCTGGCAACACATGACCGTTCATGGGACGTTCTGGGAAGGCGATGCGATGACGACGAGTCAGTTCTTCATAGACTTCTTCGACACCAATTCCCTCGATGCGCGTTGGTGTCCAGGTGAAATATTTGTCGACAAATGCTTGGCTCAAGCCCAATGCCTCAAAGATTTGCGCACCACAATAGCTCTGGATGGTGGAGATACCCATCTTCGAGATCACTTTGAGTACACCTTTTTGGGCCGCTTTCATATAGTTATAGACCGCCTCTTCATAGTCTACACCCGGCAGCGTACCCTCATCAATCATATTGCCCAACGTCTCATAGGCCAAATAAGGATTGATTGCCTCGGCGCCATAGCCAACCAACACGGCAAAGTGATGGACCTCACGTGGTTCGCCTGACTCAATAATGAGCGAGACCTGTGTGCGTGTACCGTTCTTGACAAGGTGATGATGTAGCCCCGCCGTTGCCAGGAGCGCAGGCATTGCGGCTTTATTGTGGCTGATGCCTCGGTCCGAGAGAATGAGCAGATTGACGCCTGCTTCAATCGCCGCGTCTGCTGTGGCAAAAATATCACTCAGCGCTGTCTCTAATCCTTCTGCGCCTGTGTTGACATCAAAGAGCATGGGCAACGTTTTTGCCTGGAATCCCTCCACCTCAACGCCACGCAATTTTGCCAACTCTGCATTGGTCAAAAACGGTGATTGAAGGTGAATGCGGCGTGCTGCCTGTGGATTGGTTTCGAGTAGATTTAACTCGGTGCCCAACATAATATCGGTTGCGGTAACAATTTCCTCGCGAATGCCATCCAGTGGTGGGTTTGTCACCTGAGCAAAAAGTTGACGGAAATAGTTGTAGAGCAACTGCGATTTATCCGAAAGAACCGCATGGGGCGTATCTGTTCCCATCGCCCCCAATGCTTCGACGGCGTTGGTTGCCATTGGTGCCAGCAACATCCGCAACGCTTCAAACGTGTAGCCAAATGCCTGTTGACGTTGGGTAAGCGAACTTTCTTCAGCCAATTCAAGCACATCAACAGCGGGCACATCCTCTAATGTAATCATATATTGGTCGAGCCACTCTTGGTATGGATGGGCGTTGGCATAGGTCCGCTTAATCTCCTCATCCGAGATGATGCGCCCCTCGGCTGTGTCAATCAGGAACATGCGACCGGGTTGCAGACGATTCTTTTCAACCACATTCTCCGGCGGTACGGCCAACACCCCAACTTCTGAGGCCATAATCACCATGTCGTCATTTGTGACATAGTAACGTGAAGGACGCAAACCATTGCGATCCAAGACTGCACCGACCATTGTGCCATCGGTAAACGCGATGGAAGCGGGACCATCCCAAGGGTCCATCATGGTGGCATGGTAGGCATAAAATGCCTTCTTCTCTGGACTCATGCTCTCATGCTTGGACCAAGGCTCTGGGATCATCATCATCATCACATGTGGCATTGTGCGGCCAGAGAGTGACAAGAATTCTAATACATTGTCTAACTTGGCGGAATCACTGCCTTCAGGGTCAATTAAGGGCAGAACTTTGTCAAGGTCGTCACCCCATAGGTCTGATTTCACTAGACCTTGACGTGCTGTAATCCAGTTTTCGTTGCCCCGCAGCGTGTTGATTTCACCGTTGTGAATCATGTAGCGATAAGGGTGCGCCCGCTCCCAAGAGGGGAAGGTGTTGGTGCTAAAGCGTGAATGCACAACCGCAATCGCCGCTTCAAAGTCAGGCTCACTCAGGTCTGGATAGTAGGACTTAACCTGTTCACAGAGCAACATGCCTTTGTAGACAATGGTGCGGCTGGAGAAGCTCGCAAAGTAGAATAAGGCACCAACCTTTTCTGGCTCTGTCTCTTGTAACGCCCACACCGCATTCTCGGCACGGCGACGAATCACATACAGTTTCCGTTCAAAGGCAAGATCATCGGTTTTGGGGAGCGTATCATCGTTGCGCCCAATCATGAGTTGACGCATGAACGGCTCTCTTGAGCGGGCAGCATTCCCAAGACCATTGTTGTTGGTGGGCACTGTACGCCAACCGAGGACCGTCTGCCCTTCTTCGGCGACCATCTGCTCAATGACTGCCTCACATGCGCGGCGTTGTGTCTCATCCTGTGGCAAGTAGGCCATCGCCACGCCATAATCACCCGCGGCGGGCAACCTGAACCCCTGCTCGCCACAGACACGGCGCAGGAACACGTCTGGCAATTGCACCAAAATACCCGCACCATCGCCTGTATTGGCTTCGGCACCACAGGCGCCACGATGATCCAAATTGAACAATACTTCAATGGCCTGCTCAACAATCTTGTGCGATTTTTTGCCTTTGATGTTTGCCACAAAGCCAACACCACAGGCATCATGTTCATACTCAGGGTTATACAGCCCCTGTTGCATGGGCAACCCATCCCGTCTGCGTAGCCGTTTGGTCGCTGTGTTTTGTTCAGCGTTGGAAACCTCCGCACTGAAACCTACCGCGACTCCTTCTGGCATTGTTTGTTTTTCTACTTGGCTTGACATTTTTTGTCTCCACTTCACATCAACTACGCTCTGATTGCTCTACAGAAAAGAGCGTATACAAAACTATAAGAGGAACCATGCAATTCCTCCCCTGGTGTATCACCTTGTTAAAAAACTGTATTCTTATTTGTGATGAAAATACAATAGATATTACACAGAAGCTACTGGTTTTTAAACAATTGATTGCAGACCAGTTTGATTTTTAGAAGTTTGCGACTTTGCAGACTTCTGTGTGTCCTTTGACAAAGATAAACTGACATCAACAGTCGCCATTGACAGTGTTTAAATTGGCAGTGCTTAAATTGACAGCACTTAACATACTTCATAAAAATTCTGACAAAAACACCTGACAAAAATATCTGACAAATTTTGCAAGAAATTTGTGATGAATGGGAAGCCTGTATAGCCAATATTTATACAGCATACAACCAAATTAAACGCTTGCCTGTTGTTTTTAATCAGATTGATCTAAATGATCAGATTAATCCGATCATTTAAAGATAAAAAAATAACCAAAATCCCGCAAAGAATTATTGGTAGAGATAATCATACCTGTTTTTAAAAAATAAATCAAACTCGGAAAACGTTTGTAACAAATTTCACGAACAGATTGGGTAACCGATAAATTATTTGCAATGTGTGTCATGTCGCAGAACTTTTGTGTGGCCCAATAAGAGATATAGCCGGTTGTGTTATAATACTAGAGTCGATGAATTATGTGTGGATAGTTGGGTACTAAGTATGTCATTGGAAAATTGTACACAAGTTGTTATAAATTTTTTATTCTCACCTGAAGGAGAGAGTGCATTACAGTCTCTCTATGTCCAAAATCTTGACCCAAAATCTAACTTATCACTCCTCACCAAGCTGCGCCGAACCTACACTGCCGACCAATCCAGTGCCATCCTCTCCCTCGCCCGCCTGCGTCAACGCGCCCACACAAAATTCCCCCATGCCGAAACGCTCTTCTTCACCCAAGAAAGCCTCGAACAGGCCACCGCATGGCCGCTCGCACTGCACCGCGCCCAGCGCATCCACGAGCTTGCGCCTCCTGGCCCACTTCTTGATCTCGGATGTGGTATTGGTGGCGATACACTGGCACTGGCGCAATTTCGTCCCGTGATTGCCTACGAACGCAACCCTGTCCGCCGCCGATTTGCACAGTCGAATGTGACTCAGATGGGGCTATCATCGCAAGTCACCTTTGTGGAGGATGACTGGGTGGCGCAGATGCAGGCAGGAAAATTACCTCATTGTGCGGCTGCTTATGTGGACCCAGCGCGGCGGATTGATGGCCGCCGTGTCTTTAGCCTACATCAAATGCAGCCACCACTATCCGCACTCTTAACGCTCCAAACCCAAGTGCCATTGGTTGTCGTCAAAACCATGCCCGGTGTCGATGACAGTGAATTGCTGCTCGATTGTGGCGTCGAATTTGTCAGCTATGGCAACAGTTGCCGTGAGGCTGTGCTGTGGATGCCGGGTATTGGCACACCCCTGCGATGGGCCAGCGTCTTGGATGATGACGGCACGTGGCACGAAATTGTTGCCACACCCGAAACGCCGCCTCTTGGCGTACTCGAAGAAGGGTGCATCCTATACGAACCAGACCCAGCAGTCATTCGCTCTGGTGCATTCCCTGCGCTTTGTCAACAGCTAGATGCACATCTATTTGATCCACAAATTGCCTATTTGATTTCAAACACCTATACTGAAACCCCTTTTGCCCAAGGATTTCAGATTGAGGAAATTCATCCTTACAAACTCAAGCTACTCAACCGCCGCCTGCAAGCCCTCAGCATTGGACAAGTGGAATTGAAAAAACGTGGCTTCCCATTGGCTCCCGAAGAATTGCGACCAAGGCTGCGGTTGTCACAGCCTGACAAGCACAAAGGCAATACACGGACAGCGACCATCTTTTTTACCCGCCAAGGAGATAAACGATTGATGTTAATTGGTCATCGGCTCTAAAGCGTATTATAATAGTGGGTAATAGATTTTCGGTTGACAGGATTATCTAGTCAAATAACGATGAAACAGATTGAGGGGAAACCATGAACCTAAAAGGACTACTCTATGCAGAATCACCCATCTATCGGGGCAACGCACGCAAAACACTCTTTACTCGTGACGCTGATGGCAAACAACGCTTGGTTTCATTGGCGGGCGAAATCGAAGGCACGGCACAATCGCTGATGGATGCCTTTGTTGGTCAATCTCGCAATGGCCGTAATCAAGGGCTACTTAACGAAATGTGGGATCGGCTTTATGGCAACCCTATGCCTAAGGGATTGATTCGTCAGGTGAAATGTAGTTTGCAGGCCAAATCCTACCCCAAGGATCGCTTTTTTGATCTACGTATGGGCATCAAACTGGATGAAGACCGCTGGGCTGTCGAAGCCAATGCCAACTATAAGATGGAAACTATCTTTAAAAACTCAGCCTTTAACTTTTTGATGCAGGTGGATGACCGTGTGCTACAACGCGACCAAAACGCTGATAAACTCTATTTCATGCTCAACGAAATCACCGAAGGTCGTTTCTGGTTTGGTGCAGGCAAGAGCAAGGGGCTGGGGCGCTGCCGTCTCCAATTGCCATTGCCCTATAAACCGCAGTCAAAGCCCATCGTTTTCCACGAAACAAATCACCTCACCATCACCTACACCTTTGATGCGACCAATCCGTTGCTGGTTGGTTGGAACTGGGGCAAGATCGACCCCCATGCACCCGCATTTGCCAACATCGAGGGCAAAGTATTGCTAAAATCGCTCCGTGCAATTCCTGAAGCGATTCGACAACGACTGGAAATCAGCTTGGGAGGACCCATCCTCAGTGGTGATGATTGGAAGAAAAAGTTGGGGCTGGCGTTGCCCCGCGCCATCGCTATTTGGATACGCGAACAATCACACGGTCAGTTTGAGACATGGACACTGAGTGCCAATGGCTTAGGTCGTCTGACAAAAATTAAAAAAGACCCCTTCTCACGTAAGGCCGTTAATGCATTGGAAGGCCTGCTGGATAAACCATTCCCATCCAAAGAGGCGGCAGAGGCTGCATTTAGCAAAGCACTCGATGATAAATTGAGCAATGTCTATCGTGTCATGGATGTATTGGAGAACGACACGCGTTCTGGCTACCAACTCAACAAAGAAGCCTGGAACGAAATTGCCACGACAATGGATTTTGACGAGGCGATTGAGGCGCAGTTGGCAGCAAAGATTCAGGACGAGGGCGAAATTACATCAATTCTGCGCACAGCATGTATGGCCGTAATGCCCCGTTTGGAATATCAAGTAGATCGCCTCGTTCGCTTACTCCGCAGTGATAACTGGGTCGATGTCGAGCTTGCCAGTCGCCGTCAACATCTCAAAATCAAAGAGATGATTCGTGATGGTCGCATCACGGAACGTGACTGGGACGACTTCCATCATGCCCCGCGCGATGTATCACTAGGCGCATGGCAGGAGTTTCTGGAATCGCATCGTCGTGTGCGCTATAACCACATGCGCAACGAGCAAAACATGACGAAAAGCATCATGAATGACCAGAACTTTATCCGCTTCCTACATGGCTACCGTCAACGCACCCGGCAAGAGCTGTCGCAGCCCGTCAACACTGAGTTCCGTGCGGGTGGCCCCAACAACCAGCTCATCTCACGTCGTTATGGGCAGGCGTATGACACCATCTTTATGCGCATGTTGACGTGGAAACCCTCTGATGACCAAAATACGGCATGGGAAGTCTATATCTCCGGTGGAACCATTAAAGGTGCTTTCCGCAAACGCGCATCACAGGTTCTCAAGACGGTTTGGGGCGAATCACGCGACACGCAAGAAACGCTCGACTGGCTCTTTGGAAAGCAGGGGCAGCGCGGTCGCATCTTCTTTTCGGATGCCTATCTGGTCGATCCGGATAACATTGATGACAAGTGGTGTTCGATGGATGGTATCCGGATCGATCCAGAGACCGGTGAACCAGAGCAAGGTGCTAAATTAGCCTATCTCTATGCCTATGGTAAGGATTTTAAATTCCAAGTGCGGCTGGATATGCAGGATATCAACGAAGACCACTACTATGAGATTCAGGTTCTGAAGCATCTGCTCCAAGATTTCCAAGCAGGCGATATTGCCATTGGTGGGCAGAAAACATCGGGCATGGGCTGGATTCAATCCACACCAGAGAGTGTTGAGTGGCTGGCCTCCGATGACAATACCATGACACCCAAACTTTTTTCGGGTAAGCAGCCAGCAGCACATGGCATGTGGCAGCGGGTACGAATTGAAGGTGACGATGCCCGAGAAATGCTCAAGCCATCCGCACCGCTGGAATTGAATGATCCGAGACAAATTGAACGGCCACCCACAGCGCGTGAAGGATTTATCTCACATCGTTCCTTTGGCGGATTTAGTGGCACATTGGTGGTTGAGGGGGAAGCCCTACGCCCCATCCATATCCAAGAGAGTGGCGAGCCGTCTTTCCGCGCCAAGCTGGACAGTGATGTTGTCAATGGCTGGGATTTCTTCTCGATGTCACCCGCAGAGGCCAAACTGCGTGGTGATGATCGGGTATATGCCTTGCCTGCTCGCAGTATCAAAGGTATGATTCGTCACCTCTATACCATCGCCAGCAATTCGCGACGGGTTGGTCGTGATCTAAGTTCTCTCAACCCTGTCCAGAGCCTCTTTGGTTTTGTGGGTACAGGGCCAAACCAAGCATTGATGGGGCGTCTTTCCTTTGGCTTTGGCATTTTTGATCAGCCGGAATTGTCATGGTTCAAAGTACCCCATTTTTATAATGATCTACGTTTCCAAAATGGTGGCTGGATACAGGTTGAAGGCGATGAGCTTTATGTACCCAAGGTCCAAGTTGCAGAGAAATGGCGTGTCTTCCCCCATACATTGCTGGCGCCAAATATTGAACGTCAGGCGGAATTCAAACCAGATGATTTGGCCTATGCCTATCTTCGTGCCATCTTACCAGGGAGCCGCACGCGCTTCAACATTCGCTTCTGGAATTTGCAACGCGAAGAATTGCAGCGGTTGATTTGGTGTGTCGGGCTAGAAGACAACATGGCACACAAGGTTGGCAAGAATCGCTATGTCGGATTTGGCAGCTTGAAACTTTCAATCCAACCAGAAAGCCATCTGATCTCTTGGGAAGATCGCTATCTGCCAGAAGAGGATACAGGCCAGGAACCACTTAACATGGCCGAGTGGACCAACCCTGCGCTGCTAGATGATGTGATTCACCATTATGATGAGCTGACACCGTTGTTGACGATTCGGTAGAGCGACTTCAATCGTAGGGGTATGAGGTGGTGTGCAGGGGAGTGGCTGATTTTTGCAAAGATCAGCCACTCCCCTGCGCACCACCTCATACCCCTACCAAAACACCAAATTTATGAAAGACACTATCGACTGGCTGCGGAGCTGTCGCACAGGAGCGGAGGTGCTCTCGCTCTTGCGACTGGTGCGCCGAAAGTCAACCGAGTTTGAACTGCTATCGGGCATTTTATCCGAAGTACAGCCTAGCCCTGTGCCCAACGCACTGTCTACGCCATGTCACCGTTGCTGGTTATACCCACCTCAACCGGGCAGTGAGTATTGTGCCATGTGTCATGACATTCGGCACGGTACATTGCGTACAGGGAAAGAAGCGCGTCGTTCATTGGTTGTGTGGGGCTATGTAAGTTTCTTACCGCATCCGCTACGCGAGGGCAATCAGTTTCAAGATGCACATATATTAGCGTCCTATGTGCAGGATGATAATCATTTTATCGTGATGATCTATAACCATCACCTCCAAGCATTTCTCCAGGAACTGGCACTCTATCATGGCACAGAACTCAAGGGGTATTTACAAATTTTCCCCTCAATGGGACCCAAGTCAGATAATCTAGGCATTGGGGATATTTTGTGTAGCGTCATGCAGAAAGAGAGCTATTACCCGCTAGACTTGTTGCGCATACGGTTTTATACCAATCCTTATGATGTACTCGAAGATGATGGGGAAGATGACGGCATTGACCCCTATAGCGATTTGCACGTTGCCAATGCCTTGACCTTTGAATTTTCTGAGTTTTTGCGGTTGCTAGAAACGGCCTTTATTCTGGGGACGATTCTAAATTCTGACGACCGCCAACTGCTCTTTGATTTACTCAATGCCACCGATGAGACGGAACAAACCTTTTATTGGGGTCGCTTTATGCGTATATTAGACCAACGGGGGCGCGACCTTGTTGGGGCGTGGAATATGCGCCAATGGCCTCAATATCAAATCCATTTTTTATATGAATTGATGAATTATGTGGACTATCGACCCACCAATTAAACTGATACGGTATCTATTTGCGTTGCGCGTCAACAGCAGCTATGCGCGCGTCTCGCCCTGTACAGCCCTTGAATTTTCCTATGTACTTGCCAACATGATTGCAGATCGCCTGCCCACCCAAGAAGCGGCGCATTGGCGCAGGGCATTGCGCTCATTGCGTTCCTATGAACCCGAAATCTTAGGACATGATTTGTCGTCTGTGGGTGTGCCAGATGGCTCGAATTTGCGCAGCGATTTTTTCAATAACCTAAATGCGCCAACCATTCGCTGGCCCATCAACGTTATCTTGCATGTTTACCCGGGCAAATTTGTCTATGGACATGATGAACTGATTTTGTGGGAAGCCAAGTTTCTGGGGGATGATGCATCCCATCAGCTTTTTCTGGAGACGCTGTTGCCAGCCGTTGAAGAAGCAGGGTATGGTCCCTTGCCGGAATTCCGCAGAAAAGGGCGTCTCTGGGGCAATTATGATATCGACGGCGTGTATGTGGCAAATGGGCTACAGTGGCAACCGATTGTGCGACGGGGCGAAATCAATCTCCGTGTACGTCCTACCAGTCGTCAATGGGCAAACGATCTATCCTTTACGCTCAACTCGCGTAAGCGTCAGCAGATCAACAAACTGACATGGATTACCCCCTTTGATTTTCGTAACCTGTCGCAACATTCATCCTCAAACACACGCAGGCGGCAATCAAACGCACAGGGAAACCAACGAAATCAACAGCAGAAACATTCGACTGTACCCTCTCTCCATGCGTTGCTCTATGCCTTCAACCACCGCTTTGGTGGGCATATGCCGATTTGGGTGCCAGAATCATATCTGCCATCCGCTGAACAATCCAACGCACGGCAAAAATCAAACCAGCGCAGACAACGCAACCGCAATCACAAGGACTATCCGCTTACCTACAACTCGCTCGCAAACGCCGCTAAATCGTTTGATATGCGATCACATGAGATCAAACCCCCACCCAAATCTATGCCAGGGCAGGGAATTGGCACACAGACCTTTGCACAATTTCCACCCTTTATGATTCCATATCTAGTGCTAGGCTCAGTTGTACATCTGGGCAACCACACGCATCTGGGGTGCGGTACCTTTTATTTAGGCGAATAGAAACATATGTCTTTTTCCTGTCGGAGATGAGCGACCAGACCTTTGAGATGTGACGCAAAATTACTTGTTATGCTCCGAACACATATCGTCATCCCCCAAAGGTCTTATCTTAGACGTTGGGAAACGGAACAGACGTTAATAAACCCGTAATATTTTGCCTGCCACATTTGTGATACACTGATTTTGTATTTGCAAAGCGTACAAAATCAAGGTGGTTGAACAGGCGAGGTTGTTAGATTGGTCCAATGATGGATGAAGCAATGAAATCAGATTGTTTCATCCATCATTGGACCAATCTTATTTCTACAGCGCGTTAACCACCAATGTGTGTTATTCAAATGAGGAGGTACTGTGTGATTACAGATCAAACATCTATGTATATCGGTGTGTTGTGCATCTTGCTCATCACGCTGGTTGCTTGCGCCATGCCTACTGCGCTCCCTAATTCACAGGGAAACTCGCCAGCCCCTGCGATTGGCACACCGTTGACGGGGCCAGATACGGGACGAGCGACGGATACTGAGATGACAGCCGATGAGATGCACGCGATGGACAGCTTGACCAAAGAGCATATTGCCGTACTGTCAAAATTGAGCAACCGAGGCCAAGCGCCAGAACTTTTGAACGAAACGTGGATCAACTCGGAGCCGTTGTTGCTGGAGGATTTACGTGGAAAGGTGGTGATTGTTGAGTTTTGGACCTATGGCTGAATTAACTGTGTCAATGTGATTCCCTCGGTGAGGGAATGGTATACCAAATATGCGGATCAGGGGCTGGAGATTATCGGTGTGCATACACCGGAATTTGCCTTTGAGAAAGACATCGACAATGTGCGCGCGGCTGTAGATCGACTCGGTGTTACATGGCCTGTCGCCATCGACAACGATTGGAAGACATGGCGTTCCTATCATAACCGCTACTGGCCCGCCATGTACATCATCGACAAAGCAGGCAACATTCGTCATCTGAAGATTGGCGAAGGGCGATATGCGGAGACGGAGGCCGTGATTGCGGCGTTACTGGCCGAACCGTTGTAGAAGGGTTGAAGAGCTGAAGAGTTGAAGGGTTGAAGAGTTGAAGGGTTGAAGAGTTGAAGGGTTGAAGAGTTGAAGAGTTGAAGGATTGAAGGTGACATGTGTTCATTTTCCACCCTTCAACCTTTCAACCTTTCAACTCTTCAACCTCGAACAGGAATATCCACAACCACCCGTGTCCCTTCCAGATTCGGTGCTGTTTTCGATAGGGGTTCTGCACGAATTGTGCCACCCATCCGTGATGTGAGTTGTTCGGCAATGTATAATCCCAACCCAATGCCTTCGACAAATTCGGCATTTTTCCCGCGCGAGAAGGGTTTGAAAATAGATTCAATTTCATCCGGTGGAATAGGTGTGCCTTGATTCACCACGCTGATGCTGAGAGTCTTGGCCGCATACTCGTCCGTCTGGATATGGTTAAACCGTAGCTGATTGCGCAGGTTAACCTCAATGCTGATATCAGTGTCTGGGGTAGAAAATTTAACCGCATTTTGCAGTAGTTGTTCAATAATAGTCCATAGTGCACGCTCATGTAATTGTAAGGGACCGCTCAAATCTTTGAGGTCTTGTTCAATGCGTACATGCGGATAATTTGCTGTCACCTTGGTCACGAGGTCCTGTAACAACATTTCAATGTCGCATTCGGTCTGCTGGCTGGCAAACTCATCGGTCTGTAACCGCTCAACCGTTAAAATATCGTTGAGCATGGTTGTCAGCCGCTCCACAGACTGCGAGATAATATGCTGATATTGCTTCTTCTTTTCGTCCGAAAGCCGATCCGAATGGTTTGTAATCATGTCGGCAATCAACGTAATCTGTGTCAAGGGTGTGCGGAACTCATGTGAGATGCCCCGAATAATCTGTTGTTGGAGCGCATTTAACCGGTCTGATTCGGTCAAGGCATGACGCAACTCCTGTGACAACAACTGCTCGCGATTCAACGCTTCCTCGAGCTGTTTTGTGCGCTCCTCAACCACGCCTTCTAAGTGATTGGTGAGGCTGCTGAGACGCAGATGGGTGCTGATACGTGCCTGTAGCTCCAGATGCTGAATGGGCTTGGTGACATAATCAACCGCACCGACATCAAACCCCTGCACTTTGGACGTTTCGTCGTTGAGTGCCGTCATAAAAATCACAGGGATAGCCTCGGTCACAGCGTCTTGTTTCAACATGGTGCAGACTTCAAAACCATTCAAATCAGGCATCATCACATCAAGCAGAATTAAGTTCGGTCGTGTTTCTTTGGCACGGCGTAGCGCACTTTTGCCATTGCGCGCCGTCAAGATGCGAAAATCAAACGATTGAAGATGGTTGGCAACCACACGAAGGTTAATCGGATTATCATCTACAACCAAAATTGTGGCCGTTGCTTGCCCGGGCAACGTTGTATCATAGCCTGCATTGCTCTTCATGTTTGCGTAGGGCTGTGATAAATTTTCAGGCGTTCGATGTTGGCTGGCCGCATAGTGATTGTGTTGGGATTGATCGACCATATTATGCTCGTCATTATACCCGCCATTATACCCATCATGAGGCATGGCAATGCTTCCAGACTGGGTGACTGTAGACGCTATGGTTAAATCCTCTGTCTCATTGTTGGGATAATAAAATGTATTGTTGACTCTTGGTTTTGCTTGTTTATGATTCAATGTATTCATTCTTTAAATAATTTTCCAATCGAGCGATGATTTCCTCATCATCAAACGTTTTCGCAAGCTCTAAAAATTGATCTGTAAAAGAGTATAATGCGCTATCCATCGTTTGCAAGTCTTTTAGCTCAGTTTGTAATGTTAACATATCACCACGACGGGCTAATTGATGTAAATATTGAATGGTTTCCGACGATGGCAGCGAGAAAGATTGGTTTGTTTGATGTTTGTGAGTCTCACCCCGCTGATGTATACCTGCGGATGCCCCCCACAACGAGTTTGTCGTATTGGTTTGCGAGTACTCAATCTCCCACTTGATAGAGAGAACCCGTTGTAATGTCTCCATAAGTTGCTCAATGCTGAGAGGTTTGGGCAGAAATGCATCAAAGGCACTCAAAATATGCTCTTCTTGTTGCACCTCATACACGCTGGCCGAAACAGCAATGAGCTGTGTGTCCGGATGTTGTGTACGAATCTTCTGTGCAGCCACATCCCCATGCATATGGGGCATATAAAGGTCCATCAAAATACCATGCGGTTGCCAGCGTTCAGCCAATCGAATGGCCTCCGCACCTGTTGTCGCCAAGATCGTCTCAAACCCCAGCAAATTGAGCGTGTGTTCGAGGACCCTGCGATTTGTCATATCATCGACAACCACCATTAACCGTAATGGCGCACCCTCGTAGCGGATTTTAGCAGGTTGGCGATTCATGGTATTTTGCTGAAAGGTGTTGATTCTATAATCACCACTCTGTGCTGCATGAACCGTTGTTGCCCCACCCGCCACACTTATATCAACAACTGTGCCATCAACAACTGTGCCATCAACAACTGTGCCATCTAAGCTATCAACCTCGGCCACCTCCGAGTCATGCTTTTTCTGTTGCGAACGAACGATTGTCGCCATATGTGATGCACTTAAATTGAGCAGTGGCGCGTTGGTTTGTATCGTTGACTGTGTTTTTTGCAAGGACAAGGTTGTGTAGGTAGGCATGGGAAAATCAATGGCTGCCAAATCTAAATCAAACCAGAAGCGGCTTCCTTTGCCAATCTTGCTTTCGACACAGATTTGGCTACCCATTGCTTGAATAAATTCTTGGCTGATTGCCAATCCTAACCCTGTTCCTGCTCGTTGCTTTTGACGGTCGCCGACCTGCTCAAAGGGCTGAAAAATTTGACCAAGGTTTTCAGGGGCAATGCCAACACCCGTGTCGCGTATTTCAAAATGGAGTCGCACTCGTTTTTGTTCTATATGCTGATTGTTGTTGTACAAACCACTTTCAACCTGCTCCTCATTCGTCTTAATATCGCCCAGATAGTTGATTAAATCTGTATCTCTATCCGCTTTTGATTGACTATATTTTTTGCTTTGTTTATTTTTGATGTCACTGCTGATGTCCTTGTTGATGTCCTTGTTGATGTCACTGCTGATGTTGCCTGTAATCTGTTGACGTGCCTGCTCAATGTGCAAAACTTTGAATGCAACACGTCCCCGTTGTGTAAACTTAATCGCATTGCCCAACAGGTTAATCAGCACCTGACGAAGGCGCTTCTCATCCGCAATGACACGACGGGGTAGATTGGGTTCTATAAATGCTTGGAGGACGAGGCCATTATTTTCTGCGTTCATGCGCATCATGGCGATGATACCATCCAGAAATGAGGATAAATAAATTTCCGAGGTTTCCAGCGTGACTTGCTTGGCTTCGATTTTAGATATATCCAAAATATCATTGATCAATGTCAACAGATGTGTCCCGCTGCGGTGAATGATATCCACCCCTTCCTGCTGGTCGGTATTTAAATGGGGATCATGCATCAGCAACTGTGTATAGCCCAAAATACCATTGAGCGGTGTACGCAGTTCATGACTCATCGTCGCAATACAACGGCTCTTTGCATGATTCGCAATCTCTGCCGACTCTTTGGCCTTGACCAAGGCTTCTTCCACTTTTTTACGCTCTGTAATCTCGTACTCAAGCTCGGCATTTTTTTGGCGATAGATTTCCATCTCTTTTTTCGCCGCCTCGGTGCGATAGCGCACCTCTAGCCTCGCAAAATTACGGTCACGATCCTCGGCAAAGACAGTGCTGTGTAAACCATGAAATTGTTTGTGATGAGACAAAGAACATTCAAAATTTCCCACGGCTTGGTATGCATCCGCTAACAATTCATGGCACTCAAACAGTGTCTGTTGACTATCCAACCACTCTGCCAACGTCAATGCACGGGTCGCTTGGGCAATCGCTTCGATATACCTCTGTTGTTGATGATAAATGCGGGCGATATTTAAATCAGCATAGACCAAATCACGTTTGAGGTCATGCGTTTCTGCAATGCGTCTCCCCGTGTTCAGATATTTCAATGCTTGGTCATAATGTTCCATTTTGGTATAAATTTGACCCAGCGTGTCAAGCAGCGTTGTTTGCAAATCAGTCATCGAACTCGACTTGGCAATATCCCAACCTTTGAGAGCCTCTTCTAGTGCCTCTGCATACGCCTCTTCTGTTGTGTGTAGCATGGCTAAGTTGTTGTAGGCAAGCGTTGTTCCACGGGTATCATTGAGGGTTTGAAAGAGCTGGAGCGCACGATGGAGCATATCATTGACTTGGGCAAAATTTTCGAGCCGAGCATAGTTCATGGCAATGTTGTTATAAGTGTGTGCCTCCATGCCTCGATCTCCAATTTCCTGTGCCAACTTGAGAGATTGTAAATTAT
>JBCCFC010000101.1:0-17558 GCA_039029935.1 Chloroflexota bacterium | reverse complement strand
GTAGCCAACCTGCGATACTTTCCTTTGTTCGGTTATTGTATTCCGTTATTCTTGGTAATCTGTGATAGAATAATGGGCGCGGCAAGAAGATTGATAAGGATGCAAAGGCGCGTACTTATGATGACACTGTTGTCATTTGGCGTCGCAATTTTTGAAACACTTTATTCACATAAATTTCAACAAAAAAATTAAAATAGTATTATATATACTGTGTCGAATTATTCGAGGAGCATTCAAATGACAACAAAAATTGCTATCAATGGCTTTGGCCGTATCGGTCGCCAAGTAACAAAATCATTGTTTGTAAACTATGCCGACAAGTTTGAGCTTGTTGCCATCAATGACTTGGGTGATGTCAATACCAATGCCCATCTGTTTAAATATGACAGCAACTATGGTGCGTTTCCGGGTACGGTTGCGGTCGATGATGGCGATCTGATGATCAACGACAGTCGTGTCAAAGTCCTAAGCGAACGTGATCCAAGTCAATTGCCTTGGGGTGACTTGGGTGTTGATATTGTTGTAGAAAGCACAGGCATCTTCACAACGCGTGAAAAATCTGAGTTGCACATCCATGCTGGAGCCAAAAAGGTTATTGTCAGCGCACCAGCCAAAGGTGAGGACATTACCATTTGTATGGGTGTCAACAACGAGAAGTATGACCCAGCCAATCACCACGTCATCAGCAATGCAAGCTGCACCACCAACTGTCTCGCACCAGCAGCCAAGGTCGTCAACGACACCTTTGGCATTGAGCAAGGCGTCATGACCACTGTCCATGCCTACACGGGCGACCAACGTCTGCAAGATTTGATGCACAAAGACTTGCGCCGTGCGCGTGCTGCTGCCCAGAACATTATTCCAACCACGACAGGCGCAGCCAAAGCCGTTGCACTGGTGGTCCCAGAATTGCAGGGCAAATTTGACGGCATGGCAATGCGTGTGCCAACCGCAACCGTCAGCGTTGTCGATTTTGTCGCCAAGGTCAGCAACCCAGGCTCAACCGACGACTTGTTGGCTGCCTTAGATGCTGCCGCTGCTGGCCCAATGGCAGGCATCCTCGATGTCACGCGTGAACCGCTGGTCAGCGTTGACTTCAAGGGCAACCCACACAGCAGCATTGTGGACGCTGGCTTTACTGCCTTCTACGGTGATCTTGTTAAGGTTGTCACATGGTATGATAATGAGTGGGCGTATAGTGTGCGCGTGACGGATTTGGCGAATTTTATTGCGGAACAGGGTATTTAAATCTTATTTTCATTTCTAAGGGAACTGAACTTAAAATTAAGAATTCAGTTTCCTTAGAATTTCACGCCACATTTCAATAAATATAAAAAATATGGATGCAAACTTAGCACTTGTTATCATAGTCGCCATTCTTGGGTTAATCGCAGTGTTTGCGTTTTTTCGCTATCGCCGCAGCGGTCAAGTCAGATTAAAAGGTCCATTTGACACAGAGTTAAATCTCGAAGCCCAAAACGATAAATCATTTGGCTCACATGCTGTTAATGTAGAGGATGCTGAAATTGGTAGTCAAGCAGTCGTTGGTGATGAAACAGGACGAGGTGTCAACGTCAAAAGTGTTAAAATTGGCGGTGATTTAAACGCTACCAGCAAAAACACCGTCCCAAAAGATTAACCCCCACAGAAAGGGGGACAACACCACAAATATCTATTCAGCAATCGCAAATTTTAGGAGACTCTTACGCTGTTGCTGGAAATATGACGGTGAAATTTGATAATAAATCATCCGTATGGTCTGGAGTTCCAAGCCCATCAAACCAGTTTGTTGGACATTATAAGTTTATTACAAATTTAGTGCATAAATTATGTCATTCAGATTACCAGTCGATTTCCTTAGAAGGAATACCAGGCGTTGGTAAAACGGCAATAGCAATTATGCTTGCATATCATCCTGAGTCACGTAGCCATTTCACAGACGGTGTCTTATGGGCAGGATTAGGACCTAAAAGCGATGTTTCGCAAATTCAATACCAGTGGGCAAATGCGCTTGGTGTAGAAATTAGTCACCTACCGGACATTTACGCTCGCCAAGATGTATTGAAGAATGAGATCGGCCAACGACGTATCCTTATTGTTATCGATGATGTATGGATAGTAGACGATGCAAATATTTTTCGAGAGGCTGGACCGAATTGTGCTTATATCTTAACAACCCGCGATCGTCATATTGCCCGTCAGTTTTCTGGAATTCAGGATGTACATCATGTTCCTGTATTACCTAGAAAAATAAGTTATAGTCTACTAAATAAAATTGCGCCCGAAGCATGTGTTAGTGAACCCCAAATTACTCATCAACTTAACGAGTCTGTTGGTGGACTACCACTAGCAATAGAATTGTTGGGTGGCTATTTGGCTGCACCAGAAAATAGTATGTTCCCTGAATCTCGTAAAAAAGCCCTATTTCAGATAAGTACTTCAAAACAACGTTTGCAGTTAGTGAAGAAACGGTTAGGCGCAAGTAATAATCGAACAGAAACGCTGCTTGCCATTATTGAATTAAGTATAAGTTCACTACCATTGCATATACAGACTCTTTTTTACAATCTTGGTGCATTTGCATCTAGCCCGGCTTTTTTTGATAAGGCTGCAGCAGAGTTTGTTCTAAATATTGATGATATAGCGTTGTCAATTATGATTTCTCGGAATTTGCTTTCAAAAGATTCGGGCAATCAATTAACGCTTCATCAAGTTTTATCCGATGTTGCTCGTACACGCCTCCAGACTGAGGCGGTTACACGTCATAGGGAATACTATCTTAACTTTGCGAAACAATATGAACAAGATTGGCAAAAAATAGAGGAAGTTTATCCACAGCTAAAACAAGCATGGAATTCGGGTCAGAATACAAGTATCATTTTAGAATTTATATATGCATTATCAAGTTATCAAAGAAAACGAGGTCATTGGCAAGATCACTTAGAATGGTCAACACAAGCACTTAAAGTAGCAAGAAAACTGAAAAAACGTCTTGACATGACAGCATTATTAAGTCATACAGGAATTGCTTATGCCAATCATGGACAGCAACAGAAAGCTTTACTCCTTTATCAAGAGGCTTTTTTCTTTGCGAGAGAGTTAGGGGATAAACGAAATGAAGCGATTGTTTTAAATAGTCTTGGAGGAGCGTACAAATCATTTGGCGAGCCAGAAAGAGCCTTATACTTGTATGAACGCTCGCTTTCTATCAGGCGTATGCATGGCAATCGTGCAGAGATTGCAACAGTTTTAAATAACATAGGAGGTCTTTATCTCACATTACGCCGTTCGGAAAAGGCTATTCACTATTATGAACAGGCTTTATATTTGGCACGAGCCGAAGGTAATTTAAATCAAGAATCAACGATTTTGAATAACATTGCAGGTATACATGATGATAATGGTAATAAAAAACTTGCTTTGCAATATTATCAACAAGAGCTATCTGTGGCAAAACAACGAGGAGATATCATTGCGGAGTCACGAGTTTTAAATAACATTGGTTTAGTTTACGATTCCGAGCACAATTATGATGATGCATTGTGCGCTTATGAACAAGCTCTAACGTTATTGGATCATATTGATACACCATATATGAAATACATACTTTTGTATAATATGTCTCAGTCTTATAAACAGTTAGGACAAGATACAAAAGCGCATGAATTTTATGAACAGTCACGACTTATGAAAAGTCAACTGGGTGACGCTATTCACGACAGCCGTAAGTTGAACAGCGTCAATGGTGTTTCTGGTAGATTGGATGATAAGATAGAATTTTTAAGAGGTAGCAAACAAGCTCATCGCTCATCTAATAAATATAAACCCACTCTAAAATCCCTTGAAGAATGTCAACAAAATTTGATAAAAAAACAAAAATCCGGTGATCTATTAGGCCAAGCAAGAACCCTGAACCACATTGGCCTAATTTATTCAAATAGAAAAGATAAACGAAGAGCAATTACTTTTTATGAGAAGTCCCTGAAACTTTATAAACAAATAGGAGATCGTAAAGGTGAAGGCAGTACATTAAACAATATAGGGAGTGCCTATGATAGGCTAAAAGAATTTAAGCTTGCGTTGAATTATCTACAAGAGGCGTTAGAGATACGCATAGCGTTAGGTGAGCATCGTAGAGAGTGTTGGACAAGGAATAACATAGCTTTTGTGTATATGCATCTTGGTCAATGGCAAGATGCAGAAGAGCAGATGAAAATGGTAGTCACCTTAGATGAAAAATATAATCATCCAGATTTAGAAGAAGATCGTCGAACTTTACTTCATATTCAAGAACATATTAACTAAAAATATTTAATTGTTTGTGAATCTGTAATAATAGAGTGGGAAATAAGGCTCATTGAAAGTAAAGTATTTTTGAAATTGATATGATGAAATTAGAGAATTCAACAATGACCCATGTGGTTAAGGAGTTATAGTATGGCAGAAAAACGAACACTTCTAGGGCTGGTTGGTCCACAACATGGTGGCTATACATTTCGCTTGGACCCGTTGGATACGCGTTGGATTCAACAGTATGCACCAGAAAGACAACGTGTTTCAAGTGTGTACATTGGTTTTGATAAAAAAGAAGATATTTCACAAATCCACGAGTCAATTTGGAACCAAGTTTTTACTATGTTGACGGGTCTAACCATCGACGAAATTAACGACCTTGGTGGTATTGCAATAGAGAATCCATTAACAGAAAAATTTGTCTATAATTCATTGCGTCCTTAACCATTAAAATCACTACAAAAAATATTTATGAACAAAAAAACAATTTCAGATATCAATGTCCAATCCAAGCGAGTATTGGTCCGTGTAGATTTCAACGTGCCAATGAAAGACGGCCAAATCACCGACGATACACGCATCCAGGCGGCACTGCCCACCATCAACAAGCTACGGGAACAAGGGGCGGCGGTCATTCTTATGAGCCACTTAGGGCGTCCCAAGGGGGAACCCGACCCCAAATTTAGCCTAGAGCCTGTCGCCGCCTATTTGTCAGAGCTATTGGGTATCACAGTTCAGTTTTGTGCCACAACCACTGGTGCTGAAGCTGAAGCCGCTGCCAAGGCACTGAATGCTGGTGATGTATTGGTGCTTGAAAATACACGCTTTGATGGTCGTGAAACTAAGAATGAGCCGACAATGGGTCGTGAACTGGCGGCATTGGCTGATGTCTTTGTCAACGACGCCTTTGGCAGTGCGCACCGTGCCCATGCCAGCACAGCCGGTGTCGCCGAGCATTTGCCAGCGGTGTCGGGGCTGTTGATGCAAAAAGAACTGGAGTATCTGGGTGGAGCCTTGGCCGAGCCACGTCGTCCCTTTGTTGCCATTCTCGGCGGCGCAAAGATCAGCGACAAAATTGGGGTCATCGAGGCCCTGCTTGCCAAAGTTGATGCGATTCTTATTGGTGGCGGCATGGCAAACACCTTCCTCGCAGCGCAGGGGTTGGACATGGGTAAGAGCTTGGTCGAACAAGAGGCTGTTGAGGTTGCCAAAGCACTGATGGAACGCGATGAGTCGATCATCCAACTGCCCGTTGACCTGCGTGTGACCACTGAGTTTGCCGCCGATGTCGATCACAAAGTCGTTGCCGTTGATGAAATTGAATCTGACTGGATGGCACTCGATATTGGGCCTGCCACCGTCGCCCACTATGCCAATCGGCTGGCAGGTGCAGAAACCGTGATCTGGAATGGGCCAATGGGCGTCTTTGAATTCCCTGTCTTTGCCCAAGGAACCAACAAAATCGCTGAGATGCTGGGCGAACTCAACAACGCCATTACCATTATTGGTGGCGGTGACAGTGCAGCGGCTGTGCGTCAAGCGGGGCTGGGTGAAAAGATGTCACATGTGAGTACAGGTGGTGGTGCGAGCTTGGAATTTCTGGAGGGTAAGATATTGCCCGGCGTCGAGGCGTTGGATAATCACAACTAACCCTTTAGCAAGGAAGGAGTTGACGAATGCCAGATTACAAAGTTATCGAAACCGAATGGGGTCCAATGGTCAGCCATAGCAAGGTAATGATTTATGATATTATACAGACGTTGGATTCAGGCAAAGATATTTTTTTTATTTGTGTAAATTACCACCTAGAATTTATACAAGCCCAGATTGCACTGGAGTATATTGAAGAACATAGAGAACAGCTTGAGGAAGATCTCAAAGAGATTTTACCCAAAAAAGCTGCTCGTGAAAATCATTATCGCGCAATCGAAGCGGAAATTCGTAAAAAGACTGCAACAAAACCTTTGACACCACAACGCGCTAAATTTTATGCTTTACTAGCAAAGAATGGCATAACAAGAGAGCAGTTTGATCGAGGGGATTATGCCACCGCAAATTATCGTTAGCGATGAAAATTGTGCTGGACACTGCAAGGCGATTTTTCATGCACTTATACGATCAGGATTTAAGGAACTGCTTTCGTTAGAACTCAAAACAATCGAAGAGGTTGGGCTATACGAGGGCGTTGATGATGAAACAGTTTGGCGATTTTGTCAGGAATACAGGTATATTTTAGTGACAGGGAATCGCTCAATGGCCGACGGTACAGATTCGCTAGAGGCGGTTGTTCGAGAACTTGTCGAGCCAACCAGTATCCCTGTGTTGACAATTAGCGATCTTGATCGTGTTTTAACTGATCGCAGTTATTGTGAAAGTTGTGCATATATTCTTGCTGACTATGTAATGCGCCTTGAGGATATATTAGGTGTTACGCGTCTTTACCTTTCACCAAGAGAAACATAAATTTTAATAGTAAACACAATGAACATCTTTAAATGGTTAGGCAATTTATTTGCGGCAGGTAGTGGCAGCAACGACCGTTACCTTGACCTCTATGTCCTGAGTCATCGCTGCAACGAACCAGTTGCGGGCAAAATCGATTTATACAACGAACTAAGCTCAGTCTCATCCGACGAGGGCGAATACCCTTATTATGGACGCAAAGTGTTGCACACATCCGGTACAAATCGCTGCTTTGCGCAAGTCGAGATTGAACTCCGCTTTGATTCAAATAAGCAAATGGTTGAGCATCGGGTCATCGGTGGTCGTTGGTTAGACCTTGATGAATATGAAGCTGAGGTCATCCGCTTCAATACACCGCCGGAAGAGGAAATAGACGAGGAAGATGATGACGGTGTAACAACAGATGCCGATGTTATCTCTGATGATGAATCAATCGAGTCGGAACTCTCTCAAAACAATCCTGGCTCAGACGAATCTGAATCAAAGCCAGGCAAGGCATCATAAACAGTTTGAATAATTGCCATCCGTGCCGGATGGTTTAATTTATTTTTTGAAAAAATAAACCAGCAAACACAAAATGGAGAAGTGAACTCATGCGAAAGCCTATGATGGCAGGCAACTGGAAAATGAACAAGACGGTCGCTGAGGGGGTTGAGCTAGCAACCGCAATTCGTGATAATGTTGCCAATATCGAGAACGTAGGCAGTAAAGTTGACTGCGTTCTATGTACAAACAACTTGGCATTGGCGGCAATCAGCGAAGTGACCGCAGGCACGTCTATCGTTGTCGGTGCGCAGAACATGCACTGGGCGGAAAGCGGTGCATATACGGGCGAGGTCAGTGCGTCGATGCTTACGTCATTGCCCGGTGGCAATGTCACCTATGTCATTATCGGTCACAGCGAACGCCGTGAATATTTTGCCGAGAGTGATGAAACGGTCAACAGAAAAACACATGCAGCCTTAGCCAGCGGCTTGACACCCATCGTTTGCATCGGTGAAAGCCTTGCTCAGAATGAAGCGGGTGAAACCCATGCATTTGTCAGTGGACAGGTAAAAGCTGCATTGGAAGGGCTGAGTGGCGAACAGGTGCAGAGCCTCGTCCTTGCCTACGAACCCATCTGGGCGATTGGCACGGGCAAAGCGGCGACGGCAGAGCAGGCAAACGAAATTTGTGGCGGCACTGTCCGCAGCACAGTTGCTGAACTCTATGGCGAAGAGGTTGCAGCCAATACGCGTGTCCTTTATGGTGGCAGCACCAAAGATAGCAACATCCAAGGCATTATGGAACAGCCAGATATTGATGGTGCGCTTATTGGTGGCGCATCGTTGCAGGCTGATAATTATAGCAATATGGTGCGGATTACAAGCGAATTATATAGCTAAATGAGAGATAGGTTATCCCAATGGACATTGCACAAATCAAAGAAGCTATTCGCGCAGACAGGTGTAATTTTTGTGACAGTACAGAGTACGAGGAACGTAGAATTGAATATTTATATAGCTATAAAGGAAAATATCTGCTTGTCCCCAACACACCAGTTGAAGTTTGTGTCAACTGTGGCATGATTACTTATGATGCTATTGTCCTGAAAAAAATTGAAAGACGTTTTTTTGCGATTCAAGATAAGACTGAAAAGCCAGACCGATATATTCAGATGCCCGCTGCGGTGTATGCATAAATGGTGAATCAGCTTTAAGGAGAGCCAGTTTTTATAGGAGAAAGAAGCATGGAATACCGACAACTCGGAAGAACAGGCGTAAAAGTTAGCCCACTTTGCCTGGGCTGCTGGATGTTTGGTCTGCGCACCGAAGCCGACGACGCCTATGAGGTGATCGCACGGTCGGTTGATGCTGGCATCAATTTTATCGACACGGCCAATGTCTATAGCCGAGGTCGTAGCGAAGAGATCACGGGTGAAGGCATCAAGCGCACGGGCAAGCGTGACCAGATTGTGCTGGCAACCAAGGTACATGGTCGTATGGATGATGATGAGGTCAACGCTGGGGGAACCAGCCGTCGCCATATCATTGAGCAGTGCGAGGCGAGTCTACGTCGCTTGCAGACCGACTACATTGATCTCTATCAACTGCACCGTCCACGCCCTGAAATTGCTATTGATGAAACATTGCGCGCATTGGATGACCTTGTGCGTGACGGCAAAGTGCGCTATATCGGCACAAGCACATTTGCGGCATGGCAAATTTTGGAAGGGTTGTGGGCATCCAAAGAGTTGCGACTCAATCGCTTTGTCACCGAACAGCCGCCCTATCACATTCTTGATCGCCGGATTGAGCGTGAGATGGTTCCAATGGCGCAGACCTATGATATTGCGCTGCTGCCTTGGAGTCCACTGGCAGGTGGTCTACTCACGGGCAAGTATACGCGTGAGAATCAGTCACCAGATGGCGCACGTTTCTCCAACATCGAAGGTGATGCCATCATGACGCAACGCAAACCCGATGCCATCTATGACGTGGTTGAGGGATTGCAGCCCATCGCCGAGGCCAAAGGTTGTACAATGGCACAGTTGGCATTGGCATGGTGTATGCACGGTCCTGGCATCACCAGCGCAATCATCGGGCCACGTACGATGGCGCAGTTGGAAGATAATCTGGGGGCATTGGATGTGGAAATCACGGATGAAGATCGAGCGACAATTGATGAACTTGTACCACCAGGACGTATGATTGCACCATTCTACGAGGCTGAGTTTGGGCCGAATGTGCGCTGGTCATAACGGGTTTTGGTCTTCAATCACCTGTATTCACGGATAATGCATACTTGGTGAGAAAGGAGCGTTGACATGGCACTGCTAGATCATTTTCGTCCACCTCTAAGCATTAGTCGTTATTGGCACGGTTTTCATAATGCTTGGGCGACCGAGATAGCGAGCGATTTGAATGCTCGCTTACCTGAAGGTTACTTTGCCCAGCCAAATGTACAGTTTGGGATTGAAATCGATGTAGCAGCTTTTGAGGAGCCAACAGGTATATCTCAATTAGACATGCCTCAATCCGATAGTGTACGACCAAACAGCTCTGATTCTAAGTGGATCGCGCCGCCACCAACCCAAACGATGCCCTTCGACTTCCTAGATCAAACCGTTGAAGTCGCTATTTTTGGTAGTGAGGCTGGCCCAACGTTAATCGGGGCGATTGAATTAGTCAGTCCGGCAAACAAAGATCGTGCGAAGCACCGTCAAGCATTCATCTCGAAGTGTGAAACATGTTTACGACAAGGGATTGGTTTGGTAATTGTTGATATTGTCACGACACGTAAAGCCAATCTACACCAAGAACTATTGGCACACTTGGGCATACCGCGTCCTAGTGACGAGAAAAATCACCTATATACCAGCGCATATCGGCCAGTGGAGCGTACAGGGAAATCTGGATTGGACATCTGGGAAGAGCAACTTAGTCTAGGGCAAATGCTGCCCACAATGCCTCTATGGTTGGGTGCGGCACTCTGTTTGCCCATCCAATTAGAGCAGACATACTCGCTCACCTGTAAAAAACAACGTATATCGGGAAAGATATAACAATTGCAACATATCTATCTATTATGCAAGACAAGAACCGCACAAAAAATAGTTTAGACGTACTCAAAACGACATGGCAGGAACAAACATTAGACCCCATGCTCAAACGGTTTCCGGAACGGCGTGAAGCATTCACAACGAGCAGCGATACGATTGCGATTGAGCCGATTTACACTCCGGATGGTGATGCGGCTGATTATGAGGGGAAGCTAGGCTTTCCAGGGCAGTATCCATTCACACGTGGCGTTCAGCCCAATATGTATCGTGGTCGATTTTGGACCATGCGCCAGTATGCTGGGTTTAGCACGGCCAAAGAGAGCAATCGTCGCTATCACTACCTGCTTGAACAGGGGCAAACAGGGTTGTCTGTCGCGTTTGACCTGCCGACACAGATTGGTTATGATGCAGACCACGACTTTGCCGAGGGTGAAGTGGGCAAGGTTGGTGTGTCTATCAGCAGTTTGAAGGATATGGAAACGCTGCTCGATGGCATTCCGCTCGACAAGGTGAGCATCAGCATGACAATCAATGCACCAGCAGCAGTGTTGTTGGCGATGGTGATTGCGGTGGGCAAAAAGCAAGGTGTGGACCCCAGCAAACTGCGCGGGACCATCCAGAATGACATTCTCAAGGAGTATATTGCACGGGGTACATACATCTACCCACCAGCAGCGTCCATGCGACTCATCACCGACATTTTCCGCTATTGTGCCAGCAACGTACCCAAATGGAACACCATCTCCATCAGCGGCTACCACATCCGCGAGGCAGGCAGTACGGCAGCGCAGGAGGTAGCCTTTACGCTGGCAAATGGCATTGAGTATGTGCAACAGGCCATTGACACTGGGCTTAACGTGGACCTCTTTGCCCGTCAATTGAGCTTTTTCTTCAACGCCCATAACAACTTTTTGGAAGAGGTTGCCAAGTTCCGAGCCGCCCGTCGTCTCTGGGCCAAGATTATGCGTGATCGTTTTGCCGCCCAAGATGAGCGTAGCTGGCGTCTGCGCTTTCATACGCAGACAGGGGGCAGCACGTTGACGGCGCAACAGCCCGACAACAACATTGTGCGTGTGACAGTCCAAGCCCTATCCGCAGTGCTAGGCGGCACACAGAGCCTGCACACCAATAGCAAGGATGAGGCACTTGCGCTGCCATCTGAAAAGGCGGTGGAGATTGCGTTGCGCACCCAGCAGATTGTCGCCCATGAAAGTGGTGTGGCCGATGTTGTGGACCCGCTGGGTGGTTCTTACTACATCGAATGGCTCACCGATGAAATCGAACGTCAGGCCGAAGCCTACATTACCAAGATTGATGACATTGGTGGTGCGCTCTCGGCGGTCGAAGAGGGCTATGTCCAGCGTGAAATTCAGGATGCTGCCTACAAAGCACAACGCGGCATTGAAGGCAGCGACCACATTGTGGTGGGTGTCAATCGCTTCCAGACCGATGATGAACCCGACATCGACCTCCTACGTGTTAATGAACATGTTCGCCAAGAGCAGGTGAGTGCGTTGCAAACACTGCGTAGTACACGGAATAACGATGCTGTGCAGGATGTGCTTACCCGTATTGCGGCCGCGGCACAAGACTCAGAGGGAGCATTGATGCCGCTGTTTGTCGAGGCGGTCGAGCAGTATGCCACCTTGGGTGAAATCTGTGATGTGATGCGCGGCGTATTTGGCGAATATGTGCCGGATAATTGGGTGTAAGGAATAACCCCTCCCTAACCCTCCCCTGTTAAGAGAGGGAACAGTTCCTCGCTTAACAGGGGAGATTAGGAGAGGGTAAATGATCGAATGAGGGTAAAATGGGGCTATTTCAACGGCTGGATCATGTCGGCATTGTCGTGCATAACCTTGACGACAGCATCCAGACATACCGTGATCAACTTGGGTTTACCTTGCTAGAGCGTGTCGAGATTCCCGACCAACTCGTCGAAGCTGCCTTTCTGGATGCTCATAACAGCACGATTGAGCTGATTGCACCGACCGATGAAACCAGTGGGACGGCACGTTATCTGGCCAAACGGGGTGAAGGCACCCATCACATCTGTTTTGAAGTGGATGATTTGATAGCGGCGTTGGATGAAGCGCGTGCGCAGGGGTTGCGGTTGATTGACGAGACACCGCGCCAAGGAGTGCATGGCATGGTGGCGTTTATCCATCCCAAAGCGACACACGGAACCATGATTGAATTGTTGCAGAAAGCGCACTAAGTAACATGGACATCCTTGTCCGTGTCGGGCTGCGCCCGATATGTAAATATGGATGCCTACAATATTAATATTCGGGCTACGCCCGATGCTCAGGCAAGATGCCTAAGCTACTAGATGAGGACAAATTAGTGACACTAACACCAGAAGTTTGCCGCGAACAGTTGAAAGCGGTGATTGATCCCGAAATTTTTCAAAATATTGTCGATTTGGGCTTGGTCTATGGTATCGACGTACAGGACGAAACCGTTGTTGATGTCAACATGACGTTGACAACCCCTCATTGCCCAATGGGACCACAGATTCTTGAGGATGTTGAGCAGACCTTGCAACGTGGTGGGGCGTCCTCGGTCAGTGTCAATCTGGTCTGGGAACCACCTTGGACCCCCGATGCCATGACTGATGACCTCAAACGGGAGTTAGGTATTTTGGAGCCTGAGCCGGATATGACCATTTCGGAACCCGAGCCAGAGCTGTTACCTCCACCACCAGCGAAGAAGAAGGGTCTGTTGTCCCGTCTGTTTGGCTGGTAATTTGTATAGTATGGGTCAGTATTCGGTAGGTCAGTAGGTCAGTATTCGGTAAGTCTGTACCGATTTACCGAATACTGACCTACCGACCTACCGCTCTACCGAATACTGATCGTCATGTCTTTTACGATGCAACGCTTACTCAACATCGGCCTACTCGTTCTCCAAACACTCGGTGTTGCCTTGGGCGTCGGTGGATGGCTTTACCTCTATAGTATGCTGGCACAGCGGCTCTGGCGCGGGTATCCTCTTTTTCGTGACAACACCAATTTACTCTTAATGCTGGGGATCATCCTGCTGGGTATCATCCTCGTCCTCATCTGGTATCAACTACGACAACAGTGGTGGTTCTACTTCAAACGCGCTTGGTGGCTACTCACCGCGGGCGCAAAAAATCAGCTCAATTTGGCAACCAATAATAAATGGAAACATGTGCGCACGCCTGACGATCTTCAGGCAATGGACCCGTCAGAGTTTGAGGCGTTTACCGACTATGTATTTGTGCGTCTGGGCTACACCACCGAGAATGTGCGTGATGTCAAAGATGGCGGCGTGGATGTACTGGTGGTCAACCCACGTGGACATAGAGCTGTTGTCCAGTGCAAACGCTATAAGGATACAGTGGGTGAGCCAACCGTGCGTGATCTCTATGGCACGATGATCCACGAAGGGGGCGTCTATGCCTATCTCGCTGTGTCGGGTCGGATCAGCAATGCCGCACACATATGGGCCAAAGATAAGCCGATTGGCTTGCTGGATGGGCAGAAATTGATCGATTTATCACGCGCAATTCCTGGTGTTCGACCGTATAATGAGCTATAACGATGTTTCGGTGTGTGGTAGCTCAGTGTGTCAGTAGGTCAGTAGGTCAGTAGGTGAGTAAGTCAGTAGGTCGGTAGTGAGTACCGAATACCGACCTACCGAATACTGAATACCGAATACTGACCTACTAACGCACCTTTAAAACGAAGGAGTGTTGAATATGCGAAGTGTCTCTATCGTAGGGATTGGTCAATCCCCTGTTGGTGAGCTGTGGGATCGTTCGATTCGTGAGATTGCCTATGACGCGGTGATGGTGGCGATGAGTGATGCCAACATTGAGAACGCGGACGCCCTTTTTGTCGGCAACATGTTGAGCGGCAGTCTACTCAATCAAGAACATCTGGCGACATTAATTGCTGACACCTGTGGCTTGTATGGCATTGAAGCCGCCAAGATTGAAGCCGCCTGTGGCAGCGCGGCGGCGGCATTACGTGTTGGCACAATGGCGATTGCCAGCGGTATGCACGACGTTGTGATTGTCGCGGGTGTCGAGAAGATGACCGATACCGTTGGCAAAAGCACGACGGCGGGGCTGGCGACGGCGGCGGACGCGGAGAACGAATCACTGCATGGTGTGAGCTTTGTTGGCTTGAATGCGTTGATTATGCAACGCTATATGCACGAGAATAATGTGCCGCTAGATGCGTTTGCTGGCTTTAGCATCAACGCCCACCGCAATGGGGCCAACAACCCCAACGCCATGTTCCAACGCCCCATCAACGCCGATGTCTATCGCAAAGCACCAGTCATCGCCACCCCCATCAACATCATGGACAGCAGCCCTGTGTGTGATGGTGCGGCAGCGGTGGTGCTGGTTGCCACGGAGAAAGCGGCAAAATATACAACGGGACACCATCGCGGGGCCGTCCAGATTTTGGGCAGTGCCAGTGCGATTGATACGCTGGCTGTCCATGATCGCCGTGACCCACTCTATCTGGAAGCAGCCCACATCAGTAGCCGCAAAGCCTATGCGCAATCCGGTATCCTGCTGCAAGACATCGACCTCTTTGAAGTCCACGACGCCTTTAGCATCATGAGTGCGCTCAGTCTGGAGGCAACCGGATTTTCACAGCGTGGACAGGGTTGGCGTATGGCACAGGGGGATGTGATTGGCATTGGCGGTGAGTTGCCGATTTCGACCATGGGCGGTCTCAAGAGTCGGGGGCATCCAGTCGGTGCAACGGGTGTCTATCAGATTGTCGAGTTGGTGCAGCAGTTGACTGAGACCGCTGGGGCGAACCAAGTGCAAAATGCACACGTTGGGATGGCGCAGAACATCGGCGGCAGCGGCGCAACCATCATCACACACATTTTAGGCACATAAATCAATTGGACGCGGACGAGTACGGATGAACGCAGATTCATTACAAAAAAAATCCGTGTTCATCCGCGCTCGTCCGCGTCCCAACTATAGGAGATACCATGACCATCAATCGAGCTTGGCTCAACCAAATCCAAGAAGAAATCATCGAACCCGATATGCCCATCGTAGACCCACATCACCATTTCTGGCGCACAGGCAACTGGGGTCGTTATCTGCTCGATGATCTGTGGGCGGATACCAATGACGGGCCGGGTGACACCAGCCACAACATCATCAAAACCGTTTTCATCGAGTGTGGTGCAGAATATCTCACTAGTGGTCCCCAACATATGCGACCCGTAGGCGAAACCATCTTTGTCGAGGAGATTGCCACTGCTGCCAGATCACAACCAGAGCAGGCGCAGATTGCAGGCATCGTCAACTTTGCGGATATGACACGCGGTGAGGCGGTCGAAGAGGTGCTGGTGGCGCAGTTGGAAGCAGGCAACGGGCTGTTTCGCGGCATTCGTCATCATGCAAGCCGTGATGATAGCGATGACGTGCCAAACTCACGCATCAACCCACCCGCCGACCTCTATGACCGCGCCACTTTCCGTGCGGGATTGAAAAAGCTCGGTGAAATGGAACTGACCTTTGAGGCATGGCTCTATCATCCACAACTGCCACAGTTGATTGCCTTGGCGCAGGCTGTGCCAGAAACCACCATCATCCTCAACCACTTGGGTGGTGTGTTGGGCATCGGTCCCTATGCTGGGAAACGCGATGAGATATTTGTGACATGGCAAGAGTCCATCCGGCAATTGAGCCAGTGTGAGAATGTCGTGGTCAAGCTCGGTGGGCTGGCGCAGGGCGTCAACGGCTATGGCTGGGAAACGCGTGACCTGCCACCAACATCGGATGAACTGGCTGAGGCACAACGCCCTTGGCATCTTCATGCGCTGGAATGTTTTGGTGCAAATCGCTGTATGTTTGAGAGCAACTATCCGGTGGAGGCGATGTCGGTCTCGTATCATGTGTGGTGGAATACATGTAAGAAGATTGCGGCGGGGTTGTCGAATGCGGAGAAGTGGGCGTTGTTTGTGGGGACAGCGACGCGGGTATATCAGATTTAGGACGAAATTACCATAAAAAGGAAATCATACTCATGGCACGATTAACACTAAATGAAATTTACGACCTAGCCTATACCGCGCTCGTGCGTTGTGGTGCAGGTGAAAAACAGGCAAGCGTCGGCGCAAAGTCGGTGGAAGATGCAGAGGCAGAGGGCATCCCCAACGTTGGCTTGGGCTATCTGCCCATCTATTGCGGGCATCTACTGCATGGCAAGCTGGATGGACACGCCGAACCTGCCATCATCAGTCAATCCGGTGCAGTCATTCAGGTGGACGCCAATTTGGGCTTTTGCCACACCGCGTTCATGGATACGTTGGAGCCATTTGTCACCCTCACCAAGGAGATGGGTATCGGCATCATGAGTGTACAACGTTCATACTCGGCGGGCGTCGTCGGTTGGTTCAATGACCATCTGGCACGTCATGGTCTTGTCAGCCTCGCCTTTGCCAATGCACCGACATCGGTTGCGCCTTGGGGCGCCAAAAATCCACTCTTTGGCACAAATCCATTGGGCTTTGGTGCGCCTCGTGAAGGGCATCCACCGATTGTGGTGGACATGGCGACCAGTGCCACTGCCAAGGTCAACATCAAGAAAGCCGCCGCCACAGGACAGGAAATTCCGCTGGGCTGGGCGCAGGATGCGGATGGCAACCCAACCACCGACCCCAAGGCAGGGTTGGCGGGCAGTCTGTTGCCGATGGCGGGGCCGAAAGGATTTGGCTTGGGGTTGATGGTCGAGGTGCTGGCGGCAGGGTTGACAGGTGGCAATTGGGCACACGATGCGCCTATGTTTGCGAACAATGAAGGTGGTCCACCGACAGTTGGTCAGGTCTTTATTGCCATTGACCCCAGCAAGACGGGTGGCGATGCACTGGCAACACGGATGGAAGCGTTGGTGGGGATGATTTTGGCCGAAGAGGGTGTGCGTCTGCCAGGGGATCGACGACATCAGGCGCGGGCGGATGCGGAAGCGCATGGTGTGGATGTGCCGGATGAGTTGATTGCACGGATTGAGGCGTTTGGGCGATAAATCTCCAAAAACAGACTATAGGACGCGGACGGGCGCGGATGAACACGGATCACTTACTCTGTTTTTATCCGCGCTCGTCCGCATCTAACATATAACACTTCTACATGACGCAACTGGCTAGACAAATTCGACAGAATACTGCGGTAAAGTACAAACTAAAAAAAATTTAAATTTTTTCAAAATTGATGTATCAAACCACTTTCAGTCGTTCTCTATAGAAGTAGAGC